>CAMDKL010000056.1 GCA_945900945.1 Pirellula staleyi DSM 6068 | reverse complement strand
CTGCATATACCTCTGTTGTGGCTACACCCATGACGTTACCGTCATCAGCGTACAACTCGAGGCCAGAGTTACTGGCTAAGTCTTCTCTGTAGGACTCTTTCATTCCCGACTCCAATCCGGTTTATCCCGGCGCTTTCTGTGTCCCCATTCCTCTTCTCCATTCCTCTTCCGGCTCTTAGAAACTTTACTTGCCGCCGCTGGGCAGGTTGCACTATAATGTGTTCGGAGGATTGAATATGACGATCGAGACGTTACTGAGCGGATTGAGCACTAGCGAAAAGCTGGAGGCTATGGACATTTTGTGGCGGGATCTATCAAACACTGCAGCTGGGTATGTATCGCCTGAATGGCATGGGAGGGTGCTTGCTGAGCGGTTGGCTAATCCGTCGACGGGTGCGAGACTTCCATTGGCTGATTCGATAAGAGAAGTCAAGGAACGACTCGATGCGCGTCGAACTTAGGGATGAAGCTCGCGAGGATTTTGTAGATGGTGCTTGGTTTTACGACCGGCAGAAAACCGGACTTGGCGACTATTTTGTAGAATGCGTTGCGACCGATCTTGCGACGCTTGAGTCGACGTTTGGCGTTCACGAATTGGCATTTGGCTTCCATCGAAAACTTGCGGATCGTTTCCCGTTCGCGATCTATTACCTTGTTGCGGAATCGTACGTCGACGTTGTTGCGGTCTTGGATTGTCGACGAGATCCATACGAAATCGAACAACGACTAGACCGAACAAAGGGATGCAGCTAAGCCCTCGATCGATCGGACTATTTTGTGTTGTTGTAACTTGCTCGGGCATAGCTGATCCCAGGCGTTCGGCGTCACAGGAACATGCGTACCCCATTAACAGTCAACTACACCAAAAGTCATGATGACGACTGAATTCGTGAAAGCAAACGTCAAAGAACACCGTTCAGATCTACTGTCGCTGAACGTTGCTTACATGTCATGGCTATTCGCCGAGTTCGACAAGTTCTATGGGATGAGTAGTGCCGGCGCTGTCGGGATGGAGGCACCCGAGTATGTGGCTTCGGGGCTAGACAAGCTTTTCGCCAGCGCGCCACCAGAAGGAATCTTTTATCTGGTCAAACATCAGGGAAAGTTCACCGCAATGGGTGGGCTCAGAAGCTTGTCTACAGACACCGCGGAGATTAAGCGCATCTATGTCCAGCCTGACTCTCGTGGGGCCAAGCTCGGTTCACTCATTCTTGAGCGTCTGCTCGATGATGCAACTGCCTTTGGCTACAAGCGCGTGTACCTTGAGACTGCACCGTTCATGAAGTCAGCACATCGCATCTACGAGGCGGCAGGCTTCGTAGATCGTGCTCCGTACCCTGAAGCAGAGGTTCCCGAGGCCTTTTTCGAGCACTGGCGGTTCATGGAGCGCCAACTTGCACCGCGCGGTGAGGACTAACCCCGCGCTCAAGCGGAGCGCCAACGGCAGTCCACCTTGTCCGGTCTGGCGGTACGCGGTATATTTTCACCAGTCCGGTCCTGGCGTCCTGCCGTTATCGCCCGCTTAGCTCGAACGTTAGTCCGCTCGACACGTCACGAAACATGATGTGCCGCTTACTCATCACTGCCTACTCGACCGGTTGGTTGCTTCCGATGTGGGTTTCCGCGCGGAGCCTTTTCGCATTTCTCTACGCGAGAGTGGTGGGATCGATGCGCTAAAAGGTATCAACTCTTTATTTCGAAACTCGTTGTCGACGAATGCTCTGATGGGAACGAAGTTGCTGCCAGCGATCGGCTGAACTCCATTTCGACCGTCGATTTACTAGGCGGAGGGGTGGAAACGGACAATCTTGCAAACCAACTTATTTTGTCCAAAGCAATTCCGGCATCGGAACCGAGAGATGCATTCCATATTGCCATCGTTGCTACCAACGGTATAAAATACTTGCTCACGTGGAGCTTCGAACATATCGCTAATGTCATGCTTCGGAAAAAGATTGAATCAACATGTAGAAATTCGGGATTCGAGCCGCCCATAATTTGCACACCTGATGAATTAATGGAATTTGATGATGACACACAATCCGATAACTGAAGAAATCAGAGCGATCCGTCACCAACTTGCCGAAGAACAGCGAAACGATGTCTTTAGGATTGGTGCGGAACTACGCCGACGGGAAATTGAGTCCGGACGAAGAGTCGTTCGACTTGTTCCAAGACGTCCTGAATCAGAACCGACGAACAAAATGTTGGACCGAAGCGGCGGTTGCGCTTGATTCGCATTTCTTCGCGACACTTCCAATCCTGAAAGAGGTTTCGGCAAGCAAGGCCGAAATGGCTTGGTTGATCTATGATTTGGTGCTCGATCCAACATCAAACACTTACCGTTTGCAACGAACCCGGATAGTCTACACCATCTTTGAATCCGCGCTTATCACACTCACATCGCCAATTTGAATTCAATTTTGACGCGTAGTAGATCAAAAAAGGCAACGAAATCGGGTAAGAGCCGCCATTGCTGACCGCTCTCCCCACACCACCACGGCATGCGGGACTTTACCAGAACCATTTCACGTCCTTGACTAGACTTTACGACACAAAACAAGCGATCGAACTATGCAAATTGTACCGGCAACCGAATTGATGGCGAAAAAATGCGTTCCGTGCGAGGGTGGGGTGGGCGCGTGTACGCTCGAACATTCCCGAAAACAGTTGTGTTTGCTTCCAAATTGGCACTTAAACAACGACGAAAAATGGATTCATCGCAAACTAGTTTTTAAGAATTTTTTGCAGGCAATTTCCTGTGTCAACAAAATCGCAGAACTTGCAGAATCCGAAGCGCACCATCCTGATCTGCATTTGACAGGCTATCGGAACCTCGAAATAGCGATCTCGACCCACGCTATCGACGGATTGAGTGAAAACGATTTCATCCTCGCGTCCAAGATCGACGCCTTGGTCGCAAGCGAATTTCCAAAAACTGCAGACTCCAAAATGGGGAAGACAAACTAATGAGGTCTCTGCTCGTCGCTTCTAACGGCACATCTTCGAAATCCATGCCACCCATCATATCGTGTCAGGGTATCGCATTGGCTTTTGGATCTCGGACAGCCAAGCAGCAGGTCCTCAGCGATCTGAGTTTGGATGTTCAATCGAGCCAAATCGTTTCCTTGCTTGGACCAAGTGGTTGCGGCAAGAGTACTCTATTGCGCATCGTAGCAGGACTCATCGAACCAGACGCTGGCGAAATAATAGTCGACGGTGAATTAGTCTCACGGAACATGCCTCGAACTTCGCGTGAGAAGTTGTCGTTTGTTTTTCAAGAACCCGCGTTATTGCCATGGCGGACCGTTTGGCAAAACGTGATGTTGCCCTGCCAACTCAGAGGCGAACACAGAAAGCGGGAAACAAGAGATTTTGTGGAACACTTGCTCGGACTGGTAGGACTCCAGAAATCGGATTGGCGAAAATCTCCGTCGCAACTTTCCGGTGGCATGAAAATGCGAGCATCGATCGCTCGGGCCATGTCCACTCGACCGGCGATCCTGCTGCTCGACGAACCGTTTGCCGCCTTAGACGATATGCTGCGTTCCAAGCTCAATGACCTGCTGCTCGCGATTGCATCTGAGCAGAGGTGCACCATGCTCTTTGTTACGCACAATATTTCCGAAGCAATCTATTTGAGTCATTCGATTGCGATCATGAGCCAAGGGCGAATCGCCGAACGCATGGAAGTGCCATTTAACTTTCCAAGAGAAGCGGGGTTGAGAAGCACCAGCACTTTCGCTGCTTACTATGGACAGGTTTCCGCATCGCTTTCCAGAGGGAATTCATGAACTCACTACTAAGCAAAACGCAATGCAAATCGCGAAACAAGTGGCTGACTTATCTTGCACCCTTTTGGGTTTTTACAGTCGTAGCGACCTTCTGGCACTTCGTAGTGGTATGGCTCCAAGTTCCAAGCATTATTTTGCCAAGTCCCATCGCAGTCATGAATGCATTGTGGCAGGAAAGGGTCGTACTTTTAAATGCGAGTTGGGTAACTCTTCAAGCGGCAGCGGTCGGATTGCTTTGCAGTGCTTTGTTTGGCAGCCTGACTGCCGTTGTGTTTAGCCAGTCTTCCTTATTGCGTATTGCGTTGTATCCCTATGTGATTTTTTTGCAAACGGTACCGATTGTGGCGATTGCCCCGCTCTTGATCATTTGGTCTGGAAATAATTTCCGGACGATCGTCCTTGTCGCAACGATCATCAGCATCTTTCCTGTGATAGCGAACGTTACGAGTGGCCTGCTGTCGATCAACGAAAATCTTAGGGAGCTATTTCGCATGCAGTCTGCGACGCGATGGCAGATGCTTACCAAGCTGCAGATCCCCGCCGCAATTCCTCAATTGATCCTCGGGCTCAGGATTAGCTCAGGCCTAGCGGTGATCGGTGCAATCGTGGCAGAATTCTTTGTCGGCAACAGCGGCGAGTACGACGGGCTGGGAACGATCATGACGTCGAGGCAAGCGAATCTCAAGACCGCTGAATTGATCGCGGCATTGATGGCTTGCACATGCTTGGGGATTTTGTTGTTTGCCAGTGTGAACTTAATTGGAGCGACATTGCTTAGACGCTGGACGAGAGTCTCTGGTTTCGAATCGGAAAGGTAAGTGATTCTACCTTTAGTATTCGTCGAAGGTGTGGATGTCAAGTGAGCGGCAGCGCGCTAGCGAGGATATTCATTGAGGTTCAAACTAAAGACGCCCCGGGTGCGTTTACCCTGTTAGTTTACAACGAGTTGCGAGCAAATACGGAGGCCAAACATGATGATACAGTCTGCCGTCCAATTGTCATTCGGATTCTTGCAAGGTAGAGCCGGCTGCTCTTCGCACTACGCTGCCATCGCCGTTACATTCAATGTCATCCAGTAGGCGGATGAACTTTTGAATCTGTTCGGCCGTAAAGATTGCTTCAGGTCCTCTGTAAGCGACGTCGGTGAACGGAGATTCGTACAGTAGCGAAACAGCAACGATTCCGTATTCGACTAACTGGTTTATGATCAGATTGATGAACTCAATATTAGACTGGTCGCCCATTTCGTCTTCGAAGTTGGTGTAGATCGGTTTCCGCTCTTTCTTCTCGATGAACTGAACCAGATGACGAAGCCGGCGACGTATCAGTTCCAGCAATCGCCGTCGACTCGGCTTTGCTGGCCGCCGCATGGATCTCCTTCCATTATGCCGATAGAAATTGAAAGTGCGAGATGGTTGGCGTTGTACTGATGGTCTAGTTGTTTTGAAGTTCGCCAGCTTCGATTCCAAGCGGCGCTTCCACCGAACTTGTTTGAAGCTTTACGCCCAGCGTGTCCCGAATCTTGATTGCCCGATCGACGGTGATCCCATGGTACTCATTGCGTTCATCGCGAGAGACTTGTTATTCGTGCACATCTAAGCGATAAACATGCCACACTAGGAAGTTTTTTGGCTACTCAGGATAGGGACGACGTAAGGAATGGTCCCAAGTCCAGACCTTTTGCGGGTCCAGTCGATTCCGCGCCGTACGGCAGATTCGTTGATGGCTCGCATGCGCTGAGTTTCACTTTGTGCAAAAAACTCGGGGTTTACGATCCTCCCTCCGCGGCCAAATCGCGAAAGATAGTGTGCATCCACGCCGGAGCCAAAGCCAAGTCCGTGGTTAGCTTGCGTCGCTCGATCAGTGGAATCGTTTTCTTGAGTTTCGCGATTCTAATCGCCGTCACATTTAGCAGGCCTGGCGAAATCTTATCACCGTGGGTTTTTACCCAATAGTGAACCGCTGTAGATGCTCGATGCCGCTGGCTTAGGAACAGCCATGGGAGTTGGCTTCAAATCAAAAGCGACAGAGTACTTGGAAAACCATTTTAGTTTCGATTTCTCGTTTCCTTCGTTGATCTCTGGGATTTGCTTTTGTTCCACTAAGTCAAATAGTAGCCGAGGGGTTTGAGTGAGACCATAAGCGGATCGCGTTTGTTGGGACGTGGCTCCGAATCGAGCGATAATCGCTTGAATCCCAGGATCATAAGCAAATCCTTTGCTCTTGTCGTCTCGACCAAGTTCATTGAAACTGCCAACCGTAACGATACTCATCGTTCGATCATGGAACTGATAGGCTTCATATCCAGCTATTCGTAAAGCCTTGGCGGTGAGTGCAGCTCGCTCGGCTGCCACTTCTAATTGCGAGATTTTTTGATCGTCGATATTATCGTGGCTGCTAGAACCTCCCCAGCCGCCGACAGCTCTATCCTCGCCGCTAAACACTGCCACACGAACCGTGAACTTACCTGGGCACTCCAAGAGATTGTGTTCAGAATGCTCCCGTTGCTCGTTTAGCTTCTTTACGAATCGGTCCACTTCCGGAGTTTTGTAGTAGTCGTCCGGCAACATAGGATTGCGAGTCGTGAAGCAATTCACCTTGTCAGGACTACTGCTTTTCTTCTTCAAAATTTTCTTGACCGTTGCCAAGGCGTCTGAAATTGCAGGACTGTCTATGGAATCGAAGTCACCAACTAGGACCGCATACCCATCGATTACTTTCTTGTCGCGAACCTTCATCTTTCGGTTATTGCCATTTGGATCGACTCCTGCACCAACGATGGTTTGAGTGTAATCCAGTTTTTTGTCCATGCAGTACGCCTGGAGTTTGTAGTCTCTTCGGAGTTCGGTCGCTAACTGCTCCGCATGGCCTCTTGCGTTGTAGCCATCAAAAGACATGGCGAAGACCAACCAAGGGCCATGTTCTGGTTTCAATTCCAATGCGTTTTTGACGTCGTTCTTGGTTCCAGTAGTTCGTGTCGCCGGTCCGTCCGCAAACAAAGGTTGCGAAGCCACACCGGTGAGAAAAATCCCAAACGCCAAAGAAACACAACGATTGGAAAACAGAAAAGTACGCGGAAATTCGATTTGGAACTTCATAAACACCATCCCTGATTGCGGTTTTTTGTTGCGGCATCCTGCCCGGCAAAATGTTGATCTAACATTTTCCAGCGAGCCAAGACTAGAGCAGTTTCGCAGACTCAATGGGTTGGGGTTCACTCTCGGCTCGGCTGCAGCGTTGAGATTGTTAAGAAATGGCGTTCGCTAGTTTGCAAGCAAAGGGTTTTTATTTAACGGCAACAGGGCATTTGCTACCTTCTGGATGACATTGCTCATCCCCGGATCACTTGCTTCTAGCGCCTTTGCTCCTTGGGCCATCCCGCGTTCCCGTAATGAGTTCCATTGCCGAGAAAGCAACTGGTATGATTTTGGAATCCATAATCGGATTGGCAGCCGGAGGAATCGTACAGATGGCGGTCATGCTGATCAAAAAAGGCTTCAAGTAGTTCTTACTGCCTGGACATCGGAGTTATTCTCAGTCGCAATGTAACGCTCCCGCGTTGAACGACGATCTCCGTTTCCTGCCCGACTTTAAGTGCCTCAATCGCATAGGTGTAGTCGTATACATTCTCCACTTTGCGGCCTGCCAATTCGATAATAATGTCCTTAGCGAGGAGTCCCGCTTTCGCCGCTGGGGCATCTTTGGTAACGCCAGACAACATGAGTCCCTTAATGTCTCCCTGTGAGTAATCAGGAATCGAACCGAGATAGGCGGTCATCACCGCTCGGGCTTTAAGGCCTTCGGTCGGTTTCTGGTTGAGGAACTCCGGTACTTCCTTCGAGCTAGCAAGCGATCTCGCAATCAACCCCATCAACTTGGCTGTCTTGGCCGCACCCTCATAGTTCAACAACTCCGGGGTATCGCGCGGCGTGTGGTATTCGGAGTGTGAACCCGTAAACGCCGAAAGAATCGGGACACCTTTTCGAAAGAACGTGCTCGCGTCAGTTGGCAGGTCGCAATCGCTTTGCAACGTCAAGGGCAAGCCAACGACGGCGTTTCGTTTCTCGATTTCCTGTGTCCATATCGACGAGGATCCGATCCCCTGCAAAACAAGATTGTCTCGCAATCGCCCGACCATATCGAGATTGAAGCAAGCGACTACTGTAGGATAGAGGCTATCTGTCTTTTCAGGCTTCGTAAGATTGGGGTACAGTTCGAAAAAGTTTTTTGCAAAATAGTCCGATCCAAGCAATCCTTTTTCCTCGCCAGACCAGGCCGCAAACAATACGTCATGTTCCATCGTTAACTTGCCCATACGTTTTTGTTGTGCCATCGACTGAGCGATCTCGAGCATTGCAGCAACCCCCGATGCATTGTCGTCCGCTCCGCGATGCATGCCTTGCTTTTCCTCTTCGCGAGCCATACTGCTGCCATTTCCACCTGTCCCTAAGTGGTCAATGTGGGCACCGACAATGATTACCGACTTAGCGGGTTTATCGCCTGCTCGAAGAAGTCCAATTGCATTGACTCCTTCCCCTTTGATCTGGTGAACTTCGATCGTTGCGCCGACACGCACTTCCGGCAATTCGAATCCCATCATCATTTCGCCACTGTCCAAATCCTTTTGAATATCGCCCAGTTTGTCTTCGCTTTTGGCGAACCATGCTTCCGCAACTGCATCGGTAACGCTGATCGCTGCAATACTGGAACCCGACAGGGAGCCATCCATCTCGAGCGGCACCAATTGCTTTCGAACGCCGCTGGTTGGACCACTGACAATAATGATCCCCTTCGCCCCGCGATCGCGTGCTGCCATCGCCTTGTATCGCAAGGAACTAAACCTCGCGAAGTGCTGACGGCGTTCGGGACTGACTTCGGAAGGCATTTGCCTCAGCATCATGACCCATTTGTTTTCAACATCCAAATGGACATACGAATCGTATTCTGATTGCCCTTGGTCTGCTGGAGCCACGATACCGTATCCTGCGAACACCACTTCGGTTGGCTCAACCGTTCCTGAACTGGAAAAAAACAAAGGCCGCCAATCGGTATTGATTGCCCAGGACCGGTCTGTGGATGTCAGCGCATTGCTCGCCAGCAACTCGACATCGGCGGTGAATGGGAAGTTGTAGAAATAGGTGCCGTTGCCGCCTGCAGGTTCCAATCCCAAAGACGCCATATAACTAGCAACATACGATGTGGCTAATTTCTCGCCTGCGGTTCCCGTAAGCCGTCCACCCAACTCGGGTCTACAGAGGTAATCCACGTGTCGACCTATGTCGCTAGCGCGGTAGTCAACATCGTTTGCTTTGGCTGACGCGGTGGCTTCGGCTTGTGCCGATTCGATTTGGCCAATCGAGGGTGGTTTAAGTGCCCCCCCATCCACTTTGTCATTTAGCGATTCCAATGCAAGTGCCTCCCGAGCCGCTTTGTCATTCCAATCCGCGATAAAAATTTGCGATTTCTTGTTTGGCGTTCGATTGGACGTCCAAGTTAATTCCTTGCCATCGGGCGTAAAGACTGGCAGACTGTCAAAACCGTCTGTAGTAGTGACACGCACCGGCGTATGAATTCCATTGGCATCAACGATATACAACTCGAAGTTAGCAAAGCCATGCACGTTAGTTCCAAAGATGAGATAGTCTCCCGTCGGATGGAAGAAGGGAGCCCAGCTCATCGCACCGATCGATGTCAATCGTTTAGCGTCGGTGCCATCCAGATTGGCAGTGTAAATTTCAGCCGTTGCACCGTCCTCTGAAAATCGTCGCCAGCAAATTCGTTTGCCATCGGGTGAAAAGAATGGACCACCATCGTATCCGAAGAGTTCCGTGATCCGCTTCACATCGGTTCCATCGCTCTTCATAGTGTACAGATCCAGTGCGGTCGCTGGATCTTTTTCAAAAAGCATTTTTTCTCGCTCGCTCAGCTTGGATTGATACGCGAGTCGGTTCGACGAAAAAGCGATATAGCGACCATCTGGTGAATAAGATGCTTCGGCATCGTAGCCTTGGATATCAGTCAGCTTTTTATATTGATGCGTTTTGCGATTCCATTCGACTAGATCAAAGTGGTCATCGTAGTCCCAGGCATAGCGCTTTTGAATACCCGAGGCTCGCTCCTCGAATTCTGCTTTTTGTTTGTTGATAGATTCCGGATCAAACTGCGTTGAAGCGAAAAGCACGCGGTCGCCATCGGGGTGGATCCAAGCGCATGTTGTCTTGCCGTACCCTGGCGAGACTCGTTCCACGTCGCCTGTCTCTCGATCCATCCAATAGATTTGGTAGAACGGATTGTCCTTGTCGCGTTCGCTTTGGAAGACCATCGACTTTCCATCTCGACTAAAATATCCCTCGCCGGCCCGAATGCCGTCGAAGGTCAATTGGCGCGTCTTGCTTATAAAGACCGCTTCGTTTTTGCCTGCCTCGGCAGTCGTATCTATTTTAGCTGGTGAATCTTGGGCCATCGCCGAATGGATCCAAAATGAATAGACGATGCATCCGATTGCAATGGCGTAAACCGCCCGACTAAGTCGAAGGAATAACATTTGCATTTTCATATGATTTTGTTTGGGAGACTGAAAGTAGCAGCGTTCATTGTGGGCTTCTATCCTTAAAAATGAGGCAATTTACGGGTTCCATGTGGGTGGAGACCAAGGAACCGCTAAAGCTTTTTCGCAGCCGCTTCAATCGCAGGTGCTACCATTTCCGGTTCGGCGATCGAGAGAACATAATTGACGATATGCCAAATATCTTCTGCTTGAATCCCCTTGTCCTCGCTGGATTTGATGATCGCCGCCGCGGGCATGGGCGCTCCTAGAATGCCGTAGCGGATTCGGCGGTAAAGATCCATTGGCTCGCGACCTCCCCGAAACTTACCCTCGACAATGTTTCGCGGCATGATGGGTTGTGGCTTCATCCCGCCACGGGCCATCAGGGGCAGCAACTCATCCAGCTTCGTTGGATTTAGGTCAATTTTTGAAGTCCAATCCTTAGTCCAATCATCGTAGTCGGGGAGTTGTGGACCATCGCCTCGTGCTGTTACTCCATGGCATTTTGCGCATGCCGCTTCTTCACTCAAGTAGAGCTTTCGTCCTTTTGCGATCGACCCTTGGAGTTCTACCCGGTTATCCGATGTTTCCGAACCAAACAAAGGAAACTGTGGCAGTTCAAACTTCTCAACTCCATCGGCTGATTCTACCCATGCGTCCACAATACCTGTGAGTATTTCGGTGGCCGTTTCGATTTGCCCATCCCACTGTTTCTTGGAATCCGCGTCATTAAGTTCTTTGAGTGATGCATTGTAAATTCGGTCTGTTTCTAAATCGAGTTCGTAGGCGGCACCGTACAGTAACTTGCGTTCCAATTCACCTCGAATCGACAGAAAGATCACGTAGTCGACGAGTGAATCGATCTTATCGTCTGGTAGCTTATTGAATAAAGGCATCTGAGATCCAGATAGCCCTTTGCGAAGCGCTCGAGCGATATCGGTCTTCAACGGCTTAAACTTCCTTGCCGTACTTTTGTACTTGAATAAACCAAGACGAAACTCGCGTGGGTACGGATTTTGAGATGCTGCCACTGGCCCTCGACCTTGTCCGGACTCACCGTGGCAAGAGGCGCAAAGCTGGCGGTACAAACCCTTCTCGCCTGGTTCAACGGTACCAGTCGGTGGCCCTGCCGCCCTTTGGAGTTTCGATAGAGACAAAAGATCTTTGTAATCATCCTCCGCGAAAAGCTGTGGCAACTTCGGTTCATCGAGCGTTCCGAACCACTCCTGTAGCAATTCTTGTGAATCCGAGAGAGGCTGATCCAACGAAAGGTCTTCTTTTATTTCCAACGCATGTGCGAACAAATAGTTTGGTTCGTGCTGTGCGGGCGGTGCGATCGTTGGTTTGCACCCCGAGCCGACAAGCAACACACTCAAGGCGAGACCGGCAAGAAAGGGTGGGTGGGAACAAATCTTCATAACGATTCAAATCTCTATTTTTTGGATAGATCACGAATTTCGATTTTGCGCCATTTGACCTGGAATGGACCTTGGTTTTTACCTATTCCATGCACTTGGAGCCCGACGAATCCGGACAGAAGCGATAGGGGATCCGTGATATCTTCAATCAATTTCCCGTTGATCCAAGTTTGAAGCCGAGTTCCAACAACGCGGACATGGAACTGATTCCACTCGTTGTTCTTCATGTGTTCGTGGCTGGGTTGATTTGGCGAGATCCAATTGCGACCCGTTGCTTCACCATAAATATAACCGGATTGGCCTGGCCCTTTCATAATTTCTACCTGCGGCCCATGGACGCGGCCTTTGTCCTTTTCGGGCAAGCTTTTTGACCGGATTTGAACGCCGGAGTTTAAAGCAGGGTCGACGTTCACTTCAAAACGCAGCTCGAAGTCGGCATATTCCTTGTCGGAGCAAAGGAAGGAATTGGGGCTGTCTGCTGCTGTCGCACCCAAAATGCTATCCCCGTCAACTCGATACACAGCCCAACCGTTGCGTTGGGTCCAACCCGCAAGATCCTTGCCGGAGAACAGCGATGTCCAACCCTCTCCGCTTGGCACGCTCTGTGGCGTTGCGTTTTCATTGCGAACAACCGCTTGATTCGCGGCCCTGGGATCGTCCGCGAGCGCTGCGTCGCTGGTCACGCATGCGATGAGACCAAAATAGGTGGCAGATTGGAATAAGGAGCGAACCATAGTAAACCTCGGCTTGCAATACGTGGGAGGATAGAGTCTCTTTAGGTAGCAGTTTATATCGGCCCGACTTTTTTTTCTACCCAGCGATCGCCAATGACAGAAATCAACTGCTTCGGTTCTTTTCCCGAAACTCGAATGAGGCGGAATCGCCGTTGGCCTTGGCTACGAGACATGTTGCGGGAAACACATTTTTCTGCAAGCAATCTTATTTGGCCCATTTTTGTGATCGACGGCAAAAATCAGCGACAACCCATTGCAAGCATGCCTGGGGTGGAACGATTAAGTGTTGACTTAGCCGTGCTCGCAGCAGAACAAGCGGTTTCGCTCGGTATTTCTTCGATAGCGATTTTCCCTGTCACTCCACCGGACAAGAAATCGGAGGATGGTAAGCACGCTTTCGATCCCGACAACTTGATCTGCCGTTCGACACGTGCAATTGCTGAAAAGCTCGGTTCCTCGATCGGCATCGTATGCGATGTTGCCCTCGACCCTTATACCTCGCATGGTCACGATGGCCTTTTGATCGACGGATACGTCGCCAACGACGAAACAATAGCAGTACTCTGCAAACAATCTATCAACCAAGCTGCAGCGGGCGCGACAGTGATAGCCCCGTCCGACATGATGGACGGTAGAATCGGAGCGATTCGCAAAGCATTGGACCAATCAGGCTATCAGGATGTAGTTATCATGTCCTATTCGGCCAAGTACGCATCGTCGTTTTACGGCCCGTTTCGCGACGCAGTCGGATCTGCAAGCAACCTTGGTAAAGGGGACAAAAAAACGTATCAAATGGACCCGGCCAACACGGACGAAGCACTTCGTGAGGTAGCCATGGACCTGAGCGAAGGAGCCGACATTGTCATGGTCAAGCCAGGAATGCCCTACCTGGATATTATTCGCCGGATTCACGATACATTCCATGTTCCCGTGGCGGCGTATCAGGTTTCAGGAGAATACGCGATGCTCAAGTTTGCAAGCCAAAGCGGTGCTATACAAGAACGGGAATGTGTGTTGGAAAGTCTTCTTGCGTTTCGCCGTGCGGGTGCGACAAGTGTTTTAAGCTACTACGCACTTCAAGCAGCACTGTGGCTGAAAGCTTAGGCTGCTTTCTTGTTGGCCAAATCGCTTTGATTTAGTTTATTGTAAAGCGTCTTGAGGCTGATACCGAGTTCTTCTGCGGCGGCTGGCTTGTTTCCTAGATGACGTAGAATCGCCTCTTGGACTGCCAGCAACTCCATTTCTCTGAGACTCAGAGGATTGCAGGCCGAACTTGTTGACTTCACTTCGCGTTTGATTCGCTTGTCGATAAAATGTCGCGGCAGGTGTTCCGGCAGGATGGACGGATGGTCGCACAGTATGGTTGCATGTTCGACAACGTTGGCCAATTCTCTTACATTTCCTGGCCAAGGATGCTGTTTAAAAACGGCGATCGTTTCCTCTGCAAAAACGGCTTCAATCGATGCGTGTTCCGGGCGATGACGCAGATAAATGTGCCGAGCCAGTGGCATGACATCTTCCATGCGGTCGCGCAAGGCCGGGACGTGAATTTCAAAAGCATTGATCCGAAACATCAAATCTTCGCGAAACGCTCCCGATTCCACCATGGATTCCACGTCGCGGTGGGTTGCGCAGACGACACGAACATCCACATGAAAGGTCTGATTGTCGCCGACACGCCTGATATCACCGCTTTCCAAGACTCGCAGCAACTTCGCTTGCATGGGCAATGGCAACTCGCCAATCTCATCCAAGAAAATCGTGCCACCGCTTGCAACTTCGAAGAGCCCATCGCGTTGAGAATCGGCGCCCGTGAAAGCCCCTTTCTTATGACCGAATAGTTCGCTTTCAATCAAGTGTTCTGGCAATGCGCCGCAGTTGACGGCGACAAACGCTTTGTGTTTCCTCAAACTCTGATCATGCAACGCGCGGGCGACCAACTCTTTGCCGCAACCCGTTTCACCTCGAATGAGCACCGTGCTTTGCGTGCGAGCGACTTTGCCAATCAGCGTAAGTACTTCTTGCATCGCTTTCGAACTGCCAATCAGTTTTGGCGAGTTGGTTTGGGATAAATTGGATGACTGTTCCATGGCAGCTAAAGGCCGCTTGAGTTCACGCCGTGCCAACACGCGATTCAGCAACGACTGCAATTCAGACAAGCGACATGGCTTACTCAAATAATCAATGACGCCGAACCTAAGGGCCGCAACCGCAGTTTCAAGCGACTGTTTGCCTGTCAAAACAATCGACTCGGTTTTAGGTGAAAGTGTTGCGGCTCGCTCGATGACTTGAATGCCGTTCATACCCGGCATATCCAAATCGACAATCAAACAGTCGAACGCTTCTCGCTCCAAAGCGGCTACCGCCGTATATCCGTCCGGACAGACGGTGACGCGGTGCCCCAAGTGTGGCAACTCCATTCGCATCAGCTCTTGCAGCGAGGGCTCATCATCTGCAAACAGAATGGAGAGTTGACTAGGCGGCGATTTTTTCATGGGTGGTGTCATAGTTTTGATTGCTGACGGGTTGATTGGGCAAAATCACTTCAAATCGCGCGCCGCAGTTAATACCTTGACTCTTGGGAGTAATTCGACCGCCGTGATCCGCGATGATGCGGCTGGTGATAGGCAATCCCAGCCCCGTTCCGCGACCATCGCGGCGTCGCGTAAAAAACGGCTCAAAAAGATGCAGCAGAACTTCTTCGGTCATGCCGCATCCGTTGTCTTCGATGACCATGCGAACGGAGTCGTGCAATGCTTCGAGCGTGATTCCAACACAGCCGTCACTGCGCGCAGGATCCAACGATTCAAGCGAATTCGTAAGCAGGTTGAGTACCACTTGTTTCATTTCCTGTGGGCTAGCCCAGGCGATCATCGGCATCGGGCGCGGTTGGAATTCGATCTTCTGCGTTCGGAATTGACCAAGGTGTCGTACCATATCTACGACATCCGCCACAATCTCATTCATGTCGATCGATTGCTTGCGTTGTTCTGTCCCCAATCGGGAAAAATCGAGCAAACGTTCGGTGATTCCTTTGCATCGGAACGCTTCGTCTTGAATACGACGCAAATAGGATCGCAATGTGTCTAAGTCAAATCCGGGTGCCGGTTCGCCCTGCGTATCTTCATTTAGCATTTCCACTGGGTGTAATATGCGGTGTAGGCGGGACTCGAGCGCTTCGGCACTCCAAGCGATGGAAGCAAGTGGATTATTGATTTCGTGTGCAACTCCAGCAGCGAGAAATCCTACGCTTGCCAATTGCTCATTGCGAATTACCTCTTGTGACCTCTCCCGCACTTGGTCGTTTAAATCGCGTTGGATGTTTAGGAAGCTCGCTGCACCCAAGTTGATTGCATCGGCAAGTTCCGACAATTCATCTTTGCTGGTGATATCAATGCGGTGTGCGAAGTCGCCAGAGGCCACGCGACGTGAGCCAGCTAAAAGTTCTTTGAAGGGCTTGATTACTGCAATGCGAGCATACGCAATCAGTCCAATCAACAGGAAGGCAGCAAGCGTGGCACTGCTCCCGGCGAGTGCGATCCAAGTACGGTATCGGGACCGAACTTCTTCGCGAAAGCTTACCATACGAGCCGTTAACAAAGTTGGGAGTAAATGAGCAAGATTCGACAACCGTTCGAGATCCTGCAATTGTTGAAATGTGTGCGAAATACTACCAGACTCAACGAGGTCTTGCTGTCGAAGCGAAATGGTGTTCAGTATGTCGGTCAGCTCAGCGGACTTTTCGAACTCGTCCGACCGGTCAGATAGAAATGGGTCATCGATATCCGACCGTTCAAGCCTCGATTTGTAATGAGCGAGAGCCAGACGCACTCGGTTCAACTTTTCACGAAATCTCTGCTGGCTATGGAGTGCCTCAAAATTGTGCTCTCGCAGCATGGAGAACTCCATCGGTTCTTTGATGTCCAAGTGCTGAAATCCGATTCGCAACTCGTCGATGGAACGAGTCAGTTCGGCTGTGAGAGGCATCTCGGATGCGCGACTACTGAGAGTCATAGCTAGATCGCGGTAAGCGTAGACGCCCCGAAAGCTACTGTATCCAAGAACAGCAATAACAATTCCTAAAACGACCATCGAAACGAGGAGCTTCTTGCGAATAGTTGACTTAGAGATCAACGGTACATGCCATCCCAAGGGACACCTCGATAGGAAACTTGACTGTGATTGGATTGTGGCGGCGCCACATGTTGCGGCACATTCGCTTGCTGTCCGATCTGGCCTAGATTCTGGATTGAATAGCCATTTGGGTTTGGCATCACAAATTGCGTCATGTTGTCCGACGCTAAGCTGTTAACGACGTAGGAAGCAATGGAAATATCAAGTTCCAAAAGGGAATTGCCGGAGGGAATCAATTGAACCTTGACTTGATGGGGCAAAGACGATTGAACGGATGAGTAGTATTCGTGTTTGGATTGCTGAGCGTTGGCCACCAGCCGGCCTGTTGGGTCGCGCAAGAATACTTGTCGTGTAAATCCATATTTCGGATCGACCACGAGTGTGCGTGTGTAGTTTCCGATGGGGCTCGATTCTGATGTCGTAAGTTCTACCAGTCCATCCGCTCGCGTTACGGGCTGCTGTACAAGTCGATTGAGGTCAAGTTCACAAATCCCCATCGCTTGAATGAGCCAAATAGGGGACACAGGCAGGACAGGACGATCGACCTGGGATTCAAATTCGATGTGTCTGGCATAGAGCATGTTTTTAGTCAATCCGCCACGGATCGCCATCCAAAACTCTTCGTCATTGCTGCCTATGTCGACACCGGCAATCCCAGCGACGCTCGCCGTCAATCGGAAGCGTTTTTCGCGTGCCCATGTAACGTTGGTATTGATCGTTCGCTCGTTGTTAACATTCACCGTAACCGAGCTAGATTGGAGCGATTGGACGTTGCGAGATCGATTGATGGCCTCGGACAATTGGTCCAGGGTCGGCGGAGCTGTGAACAAGGGCGTTGGCTGAAATTCGGGTATCGAACGCCTGGGCATGCAGGTTGCACCTCCGGCTACAAACGTCAATAGAACGATTGCCAAGCACCGCAACGCTTTGGATGTTTTTGGCTCTTCCACGCGGGAGGAGTTATTCTTACGTTCATGTTTCACAGTAAAGCAAATCGATCAATTTCTGGTGCAAGGTTTCGGTACTGTCAGGATTTGGCATGTTCACGGGAACGAGAAACTCACGTCCATTGGCGGAATGGGTCAGGTGCATGTGGCTCGGATCTCCATCGGAGGGCTCGCTGGCTTGCTCCGTTAACAGACGTCGTCGTATCAAAAGAACAGCCAATAGGTAGGCGAGATCTCCGTCGTCCGGTTGTTCACATAGTTTTTCGAGAGCGTCTAGGAGAACGATTGTCGGTGCCAGGGTCAGCTTACCGTTTCGCTTGGCGGGCATTTGACTAACCCACCAACCAACCGCTTTCTCAGGTGGACCTTGCCAATGTTCTTTGCTGAAATCCTGCCGAACCAGTTCGCTGCCCCGCTGAAGCACCACGGAATAGTATCGCTCGCCAGCTTGGAACGCGCGGTCTCCCTTGTGGCACTTCCGAGAGCTTCGTTGGATGGAGAATTCCTGCATGCAATCGCTTTTAGGGAAATTTGCAAATAAAATCTAGATCAGGAAACCTAAGGATTTGGTTAATTAACGTCCGATTTAGCCTTGGACGAATCCCTCGCGACCGCTAAACTTTCCGACTTCAAGACTCGGAATCGTACCGACAGTGACGACAAACGAAGTCGTCATTACCGATGCTTATACACCGACTTTTTAGAATGCCCTAGTGTTCCAATGTCCAAACTAAAGACTCATAAGTCCACGAAGAAGCGATTTCGACTCACAGCGAGCGGCAAGGTGAAGCACCGCAAGGCGGGCACTAGCCATTTGGCCATTAGCAAGTCGGCGAAGAAAATTCGCCAATTGCGTGGAACAAAAGTTCTTGAGCCGAATTTCCAGCGAGCTGTTCATGACGCTTTGCGTGGGTATAGCTACTAGATCCACGAAAAATTTCTGGCCCATTTTTTTACCAGGCGTTTGGGTATTAACCGTCACGAAGTCCTACTTTTACGGGCCGAAACTGCTGAGATATTGCAGCCCTTTGTGATGACCTGAGACGCCCTTTGCAACCAAGATTGCGTAGACCATGAGAACAAGGAAAGGCTCAGCCCGTAGGCAAGCCAAACGAAGATTATTTCAACGAGCTGAGGGTTATGTTGGCGGACGCCGTCGTCTATACCGCACTGCCAAAGAAAATCTTGTCCGAGCCGGACGGTTCGCTTACCGTGATCGACGCCGCAAGCGTCGTGATTTCCGCCGCCTTTGGATTATCCGTGTCAATGCTGCATCGCGTATGCATGGCCTCCGTTACAGCGAATTTATTCACGGTTTGTTGTTGGCCAAGATCGAAGTCGATCGAAAGCAACTTGCCGAGATGGCAGTGAATGATGCTGCGGGCTTCGGTGTAGTCGTCGCTGCCGTTAAAGAGGCATTGGCTGCAAAAGCCGCTGCTTAACTCCATAACACAAGCTGCCAGAGTTTCGTAAGTAAGTTGGTACAATTTCGCTGGCTGTCCTCCGATTTTCGATCCTTCGACTGATTGTTAGTGCAATACGCTGACGTCCGTCGTTGGGTTGAGACGCATTATGGCGATCAGCAGTCCGGAAAGTGCCAATCCCAATCGCTTATTGCCGCTGGCCCAATAGTCGCAATTCTTTTCATCGCGGCTAGCGCCTGCGACTCAGTTTGACCCCAATTGATCGATTGGATGATGCACCATCATGTCGCTTCAAAATTTTGTCGATTCTCTCGACGGACTTCTCGACGAAGCCAAACAGTCTTTGGATGCAGTTGCGTCGTCTGAACAACTAGAGACTTTAAGAGTCAAATTTGTTGGAGCAAAGAATGGCGCGCTCAAGGCAGTTCAGAAATTGATGGGGGCCATCGAGGCTGAACATCGGCCCTCAGCAGGCAAACGTTTCAATGAAGTACGGGACGCGATCCAATCTGCACTCGACATCGCATCGGAACGGCTCGAAAACGCTAGTTCACAGAAAGCGTCAAACGATCATTGCGTTGATCCAACTTTGCCTGGCATTCGACCAATATTGGGTCAACTCCATCCAATCACGCAAACCATCGAGCATCTCAAAGACATCATGGGCCGATTGGGCTTCAGCATCACGGAGGGCCCCGAGATCGAGGATACTTGGCACAATTTCATGGCCCTCAATATTCCTGAGGATCATCCCGCTCGCGACCCGCTGGATAATTTCTACTTGGCTATTGCCAGCAAGCAAATGTGCAATCCCACGGTCCGCGATGCGATGCTATTGCGTAGCCAGACCAGCACCGTACAAATTCGCGTCATGGAGACACAGTCATTGCCATTGCGAATCATTTCGCTCGGGCGGGTCTATCGCCCTGATGCTCCAGATGCTACGCATTTCCCTATGTTCCACCAGATGGAGGGACTTTGGGTTGACAAGTGCGTGACGATGGCTCAACTGAAAAGCGTTTTGAGGTTATTTGCGACAAGTTATCTCGGAAGCGATGTTCGAGTTCGGTTCCGCCCATCCTTCTTTCCTTTCACTGAGCCGAGCGTCGAAGTCGACTATTGGTGGAATGATAATTGGATCGAGTTTGGTGGTGCAGGGATGGTAGATCCGAATGTTTTTCAAGCCTTGGGGATCGATTCCGAGAAGTGGAGCGGATTTGCGTTCGGGCTTGGCGTTGAACGATTATGCATGAGGCGATTTGGGATCGTCGATATTCGTGATTTGTATCGGAGCGACGTCCGTTTCCTCCGTCAATTTGCATCTTAGCCATGAAACAGCTAGAGGAGCCGCGGGCGCTAGCCGCGATCGAAAACGAATCGATGATGAACGCGGCTAGCGCCCGCGGCTCAGTAAAGAACAACGATAGTGAGTAAAGTAAATGTTAGTCTCTTGGGAATGGTTATCGGACTACGTTGACATCGGCATCGGCCATGAAGAAATGGCAACGCGTTGGGCACTGACAGGCCTGAATCATGAGAGCACGGTCATGGTAGATGGCGTGCCGGTAATCGATCTTGAAATCACAAGTAATCGCGGCGACTGTCTTGGCCATATTGGTATAGCCCGAGAGGCGTCGGTTCTATTGCAATGTGAACTGCGGTTTCCTTCACCTCAACTTAAAACCATAGACGAACCTGCGTCGAAAACCCTGGTTATCGAAAATCAATTCGAGGAATCCTGCCCTCGCTACATTGGTCGATTGATTCGTGGAGTTAAAATCGGACCAAGCCCGCTATGGTTGCAGAAGCGTCTGTTTGCGATAGGAGTCAAACCGATCAACAACGTAGTGGATGCCACGAACTACGTCCTGTTCGAGTGCGGACAGCCGTTGCATGCGTTCGATTTCGCCAACATTCGCGGCGGACGTATCATCATTCGCCCCGCACACGACAAAGAGGGATTCATTGCGATCGATCATCGCACGTATCAACTCGACCCGCAAATGGTCGTCATTGCGGACGCTCAGCGAGCCGTTGCCTTAGGTGGGGTGATGGGTGGTGTCGAGAGCGAAGTCTCTCAAGGTACAGTCGATATCTTGCTTGAAGCGGCCGAATTCATGCCGCTTTCGATTCGCCGCACAGCCCGCAAACTGAAACTGCATTCACCATCTTCGTATCGTTATGAACGACGAATCGACCACGCCAACATGGACTGGGCTTCGCGTCGTTGTTGTGAAATCATTTTGCAGACTGCAGGCGGACAGCTTCTATCCGGATCGGTGGACACGGGCGAGCGACTCACTGAGCGTGCGCCGATTTTGTTGCGAGAAAGCAAGATCGCAAGTGTTTTAGGAATCGACGTGCCTTGGGAACGCTCACTTGAGATTTTGGTACACCTCGGCTGTCAGGTAACAGGCGATTCGAGCGATACGGATGCTCGCGTTGTTTCTCCTAGCTATAGGGCCGATCTGACACGCGAAATCGATTTGATCGAAGAGATTGCTAGAATCCACGGATATGAACAGATTCCTGAGGATGCCGAGGTACCTTTGGTTTCGTCTACCAAGCGCCCAAAGGACATCGTAATGGAAACGGTCCGAAGGGTGGTTTGCTCCGCAGGTTTTGATGAGACCATGACTCCGAGCTTGATCGGAAAATCGCTGACTTCCTCGCTATCACCTTGGACGAATGAAGATGCGATGACAACACTCATTCCTTTGCTGGAGGGTGCAAATCAACTGCGTCGCTGCTTAATTCCTAGTTTGATCGCCGCGAGACTCTACAACCAATCGCAATCGAATCGGGATTCGCAATTATTTGAAACAGCAAATATTTACTTGCCTCGAACAACCGGTTTGCCAGGACAGCAATTCAATCTGGGCGTTATCGGATTATCGGACATCCGAAATGTGGCTGGAACGTTCGAGGAGATCCTGCATCGTGTATGCGGACCTGACTTCATGCAATCGAAACTTTCCAAGTGCTTGATTCCTTGGAACACCTTGACACCACAAAGTGGCATCGTATGGCAGGTTGACGGAGAGACGATCGCTTGGATTGGTCAATTGAATAGATCGATCGTCGATTCACTGAAACTGGATTGCGCCGCTGTAGTGGGTGAAATGAATCTCGATATGTTGCTCGAATATGCGAGGCTGGTTCCACAGCTGCGGCCGATTGTTTCATTTCCAACCATCGAGCGCGACCTCAATTTGATCTTGGATGAAGCGACGCTATGGCAATCCATTTCGGCTGCGATTCAGAAGGCTGCTGGCCCACTTTGCATCAACGTTGTATTTCGCGAAATTTATCGTGACACAAAAAGAGATGGCGATAGTAAGAAACGCGTTCTGCTGAGCTTGCACTTACGAAGCGACATTGAAACGCTGACTGGCGAACAAGCAGACACCGTCATGCAAAACGTCTTGTCCGCCTGCAAAGCTGAGTTCCAAGCCACGCTATTGCAATAAAAGTTGGCTCCTAAACGGCGTTCGCATATCCGCTGCTTCAGTAGGATAGGCCAAAGCACTCCTCTCGGTTGTCCCCCATGTTTCGAGAAATGCACCCATTAAGCACCTATGCATAAGTTTTCGAACAAAATGAATGAACATGGATGGACAAGATGTACAGGACCCTTTTAATTCTCTGATAGATTCACTTGTGTCGTGTGAATCGTTTGGATTCGAGTTTCGGATTGCCAAAATGGATCAGTAGGCCGACCTCGATTCCAGTTGTCTTTAGGTAGTTAATAATCTGGGCCTGGTGCTCGGGAGCGATCGCCTTGTTGACCAAATTGGAAACAACCTGCCAGGCACCTACCTACACCCGCACCTACCGGCATAACTAATCGCCTATCTAATTATTTCCAAGACCTTCTGGAAACAATCTTGGACTTTGGAAGTAGTTCTCACTAACGTTTTTCTTAGGCGTTCGCCTGACCGCCGAGGTGGTCGAGTAATGTTTTGGGTGTGTTTTTCAAAAATGCAATGATTTCTATGAAGGCTTAAATGGGAAAGCAAGCAGAAAATAACAGGAAGCGATTCAAAACCCTTTCCTTAGGGATGGATGGCTCTGCTGGAGTACGCCAAAAGCCGAAGAGCGATGCCAGGCAAACCGAACTTCTGCAGGGATTCAGTTGGCGTTCGCATGGATTTTTTCTGCTATTTCCATTGGGATTGCTCGTGGCAACCTTTACCTGGGCCTACCTTCAGACCCTGCTAGAGATGGAATTTCAATGGCGAACCGAGCCTGACTATTCGCATGGTTACGTCATTCTCCCACTCGCTTTAGCACTCCTGTGGACCAAACGTGAAACATTCCCTGGTTTTCGAAAAAAGGTCAGCTGGAACGGGCTTGTTTTATTAGTTTTTGCAGGAATGCTAAGGATTTGTGCCCGAGTTGGTTTTATGAAGTTTTTGGATGGATGGTCAATTGTCCTGTGGGTGGCTGGCGTTGTTTGGATGCTTGCGGGCAGAAGAGCTCTTTTTTGGTCCATGCCAGCAATCCTGCTCTTACTATTGTTGGTGCCGCTTCCTTACCGCTTAGAATCTTTTATGAGTTGGAAGCTTCAGTCGATTGTAACGGGGCTCAGTGAGAATGGGCTTAGGTGTCTGGGATTACCGGCAATCGCAGAGGGAAACACGATATGGGTTGGCGATGTTCAAATGTTGGTAGAGGAAGCTTGTTCGGGAATGAGAATATTTGTGGGAATGGCAGCGTTTGCATTCTTTTGGGCCTCGATTGTGAAGCGTGCATGGATTGATCGATGGGTCATTTTGGCAGCTGCTCTACCGATGGCTATCCTGGCCAATACGCTCCGAGTCGTCGTCACCTGCTGCTCCTTTTACTTCCTCGATCGTTCGATGGCAAATCGAGTTCATGATTGGGCCGGTATCCTTATGATTTTCGTTGCCTTTGGTCTACTTTGGTGCGTAAAAAGGTACTGGGAGCTGTTGTATCGACCGGCTCAGAAATTTCACTATCGACAACCTAGCGCGGAAGACGTTTCGCTTAGTCAATGAATTTTTTTCTTCTATTCCGTTTTAACTTCCGTTATTACCAAGCACACAATTCTACCATTTTTCGAGACTAGTTACTGATGAGCACTATTGCCGAACATAAACCAAGCATTAAGAACTTGAGGAATAGTTCCGGGGAATCCTTTGATCCGCGTTTGCTCTGGATAGTATTTAGGCGGAATTGGTATTGGTCTACGCCTATAGGAATTGCCTTAGCCGTTGCCAGTGCTGCGATCGTATGGTCTATCTTCATCCCCAATTATTTAGCAAGTCATCTTCTTGAAGCCAACCGGGAATACGTCGTTTTTCCGGGACTGATGCAAGCTCCTACGGATTTGGTGCAGAACGAAAGGCCATTGATTCAAAACAATTTCGTGCTTGCATCCGTTTTGGCTGATGCCAAAATTTGCGAAGCGCCAAGTTTGCGAGATCCCATAAGCAGGGAGTACAATCTCAAGCGAAATCTTTCTATTGGAGATTTGGGAACTCGAACCATGATGATGGTTTCCTACCGGGACACCGACCCTGTAGCCGCAGCCGAAGTCTGCAATGCGATTGTTCGATCGTATTTGCGGCAACGTCAGAAACTCGACGATCGGCATAATTCCCAATTGGAAGGCTGGCTCCAGCCCGCTGTAGCATTATGGCACGGAGAGGTAGAGGAGCTTCGGAATCGCATTATTACGCTTAGCAAACAAGCCAAGGGGTTTGATCCCTTTCAGGAGTCTAGTCGAATCAATGCCGACGCCGAATACTTCAACAGTCTTCATGACGAATTGAGCAAGTTGCGAACGGATGAGATCATTTTGGTAGCAGAGCTAGCCATTTTGAAGGAAGCCCAAACGGCAGGAGGTCTCAGTGAGCTTTTCGATCCACATGTAGACCAAATTGAGTCTGCGGTTGAAAACAATCCCGACGTGCAACGAGTATCGAGTCTAATCGAAGAGAAGCAATCGGAAATGCGAAAAATGGAACGCGACGATCTCAAGCTCCGTCGAAAGAGTTGGTACGACGGACTGGAAACGGAAGTATCTGCGTTGGAAAAAGAATTGAAAAAGGCAAAGATGGTTGCAGAGCCAATTGTTTTAGAGAGACTAAAGAAAAAGTTGCAAAGTAACTCATCTATCAACAAGCAGGCGGTTATAACCTCAAAAGAACAGGATGTTGCAAACATCCGTATTAGGCGGGAAGTATTCGAAAGGGATTACGCAACTGAGGAGACTCGACTTGCAAAGTATGCAGGCGAAACAGCAGAACTCTACTTTGCGCAGCAAAAGTATCTTCAGGCGTCGAAGATCTCGGAGAGACTCGAGGAGCGGGTTGCATCGTTACGAACCGAGCGACAAAAGAGTTCTACGATGCAAACAATTGCAGAAGCCTTGCCACCAACGATGCCTGAGGATTCTTCTCTTTGGAAAGTAATCGCAATGATTGCCGCAGCGGCATTCGCATTCCCGCTTGGTCTTGCTCTGCTTTTTGAGTTGCGGTCGAAACGCTTGGCAACGGCGGCTTCATTAGAATCAATCAATATTTCAAATGTACTGGGGGAGGTAGCTTGTCTGCCAAGTGGCGTTCACAGCGGACGGCGATATCGAATTTATGAAGAAAGCATTGAAACGGTTCGCATTAACATCTCGCTCGCCAAGGGAATGGGGGATATGAGGTCAATCCTCGTTACAAGCGGCATGTCGGGAGAGGGTAAAAGCAGTCTAGCCTCGAACTTAGCGGTTTCAGTTGCGAGATCGTCTGACACGCCAACCCTATTGATCGATGCCGATTTACGTAATCCAGATCAGCACAACCTTTTCGGAATGGAGCGGGGGCCAGGGCTTGCCTCGGTTCTGTTGGGAAAAAGCTCGCTTGAGGATGCAATCAACCGGACATTAGGAAATCGATTGCACGTATTGACTTCGGGCTTTTTGGAATGCCATCCACATAGGTTTGTTTCTGAAGACGCGGTTCGAGAGTTAATGGAACAGGTCAAGTCGAAGTACAAATTCGTGATTTTTGATACTGCCCCAGTATTAGCCGCTGGCGAAACGCTTCGCTTTGCTTCCGTAGCGGATGCCACGATCGTTTGTGTTTTACGCGATGTTAGCCGACAAGATCATTTGAGTCGTTGCTTGAAGCGGCTTAACGCCTGTAGAGCAAATGTGATCGGTACGGTTTTTTGTGGTGTTCCAACCTCCCAATACACATACCGATATGGCGACTACCGTTATGCCTTGACCAGCACGACCAATTCACTTTGATTGCACCCTACGTCTCAGTTTAACCTCTTATGACCAACTCGAATGACTCCAATGACCAACTCGAATGACTCCAAAATGAAATGGGAATGGAATCTGCCATTGCTTTCAGGCACGATCGTCGTAGGGGTCTTGATCTCGTTTTCCTTGTACTTTGTTAGCAAACACCAATTGCAGCAAGTTGCGATTGGGCTCTCGAAGCACGCTAGAGACGCCGAAATACTCGGGGATTCTCAAGAGGAAGTGAAATGGCTCACTCGCTTGGTTGCACTTGATGCCAAACACGTTATGGCTCAGTTTCGATTGGCCAAAGCGGTCAATACACTCGCTACCGTTGCACAGTCCAGAGAGGAAATGGAAGAAGCTCGACGGTTATTGATTCGGTGCATCGGAGAGTTAGATCCAGTCCAAGATTCGGAGAGACTCAATGAACTCAGGCGGCTATTGATTCAGCGTCTTATCGATTTGGGAAGTGCTTGGGCGGGAGAAGCAGAACGACAGGTGCTTTTTCTCAATGCTAACCCTCAGGATCGAGATGCATTGCGATGGTTTGCGTTGAGTTTGTATATGCAATTCAAGTCGGGCGAATGGCGCACGAGAAATACACAAGAATTTGAAAGGGAAACGCATTTTTGGCAGTGGCTTTCAGTGCAGCCAGTAGGAGTAGTCTTGAAAATTGCGCAAGCGGAAAACACGGGACAATTCAATTCGATTCAATTGACGATCGCGTTAGCGGACGCATATATTTCCGGGAAGGATTTCTTTGGAAAGACCGACGAGGCGGTTTCCCAGGCTGATCTACGTCGAAAGGCAATGACACTCGTCGAACAACTTGCTTCGCATCAAACGGAGAGGGCTCAATGGTCGGCATTCACACTTGCTCAGCGTTTGGACAGCGAATTTGCAAAAAGATTGCTCTTCGAAATAGCACCGCATGCATTGTCGCGGCTTCGATTGAGTTCACCACAATCCACATCAGGCCCATCACTTATCAGGGATTCGAGTGGTTGGGATGTGCAGTTGGTACTGTCGTACGCGAATCAGCTTGTTTTAGAAGAAAAAGTCGACCTTGCAAACTCATGCTTTGATGAACTGATGGGTCTAGATGAAAAATGGGTTCCGAGCTCGATTCTAGAATCCCTTTACTTGAATGCAGGGGATTTATTTTGGAACCAAGGCAATAGCAAAAAAGCTCTCGACATTTGGAAGGACGGCTGCAACCGGATTGGAAGAAAAAGTGGTCTAGGATTATGGGATATCTACGCGACCCGTATGTGCGAAGTTGGCACATTTGATGAAGCCAATCGATCTCTTGCAGACCTGCATGAAGCGATCCAAAGCGTTTCAATTTCGCTCTCGTCCCTCCAAGGCAACAGCAACAATACCAGTTCCCAGACGGTTCGTATCATCAAATGGCATTACGATATTCTACATGCGGGTTTGGATTTGCGATTTGGCAAGAACAAAGAGGCTATCGTAGTTTTCAAAAAAGCTTTTGCGACACTACTTCCAATTCCAACTCCGTATCTCATTCAGACCAATCGGCTGCTGGCTCGGGCGTATGCAGCCATCGAACTCTGGGACCTTGCAGCTCAAACCCTTGAGGAGGCGTCCGTCATGACGCCGGAGGATAAAGGGTTGCGGAAAGAGATTGCTGACGCTTGGAGAAAAGCCGGCATCACGTCGCGAAATCTAAAACAACTGCAACTTGCAGATGATGGTAGTTTTGATTTCGCGTTGAGTTTGTTGCAATCGACCCTTTCTAAACAGCGCATGGAGCCATTCAGCGTAGGTGATGGTGAAAAAGCAAAGAAATTGTTTATGAACGCCGAAGCAAGGCTGACGCAAGAAAAGGAACAGGGTTCTTTCCCGCCCAGAGAGTGGTTACTTGAACTCATCCGCATATCGTTAGCAACAGACTCAGAGGGACAAGCAAAAAGGATCTCTTCTGATGCTCGCAATGAAAAACTATTGAGTCTTATTGAGAGCAACCCGAGGGTCGCAGAGCTTCAAGCGTTTGGGGCCGTTGCTTTTGGCGTTTCGGAAAATAAAGAGGGGGTTGCAACCTCCATGCGCAACCTGGAGTTGCTCAAGGATGAAAATCTGCGCTTGTGGTTTGAAACGAACGTCAAAATCGCGATGATTGAAAAAGACTTCGGAAAGGCGACCGAGTTAGTTAATCGTGCTTTGCAGGACAGTAGACTTACTAAAAAGGATGTACTCGATACGGCCTTTGAGGCATTGGAGACGTTTGGGAAGACGTTGGAGACATGCAACTTCATGCGATTGCATTGCGATCTACTGGGAGAGGAATCTCTGTTTCGGTTGGGAGTCCTGTTATTGGATTTTGAGCAAGAGACAACACGGGATTTAAACAACGTGAGTTCCTTGAAGCTTTCTTGGAGTCCAACCGCTGAATTGAACCAAGTGATTCAAAAGCTGATGGATTCGGAAGGAGGATCGGGTACACGCTGGAGATTGCTTCAAGCGAATCGATTGTTTAGGAAATTTATTGGCTCGCGAAATCGGGATGATTTAATTGAAAGCCAAAGGTTAGTAGCCGAAATCTCCGCGATCCGTCCAGACTGGTCCTTGGCCCTCACCCTGCGTGGGCAAATCGCAGCCGAACAAGGCAACTCCAGCAAGGCGGCTGACTCTTTTCGAACGGCAATATCCATGGGAGATCAACGTGTCTCCACCGTATTGCAGTTGGTTACACAGCTTAAAATGCTAGGGAGAACGGAGGAAGCTGAGGCTGAGTTCGAACGGATTGCTTCTCTTTCGGAACAGTTTGCGACCGTTTCGAAATATGCCATCAAAATCGCCAGCGATAATGGGCGGTACGATCAGGCATTGAAATCTGCTAGGCGGGGTACAGAAATTTGGAAAAACGATGCATCGGCTTGGCTGCTACTATCGCAGGCAGCCCAGTTCAAAGCTGACCGAGAACCTGACGACGCTAAAGAGCTAACCTTAGAAGCTCAGCGTGCGTTAGAACAGGCGACTCGAGTCTCCGATGGACGTGATTCCAATCTATGGTTGACTAAACTCCGATTCGAAATCAAGTTGAATAGGATCGATCAGGTCATGCAAACACTCGAGCAGTTGAATGCAAGCTCGCTACCTGAAAAAGCCAAAGCACTCATATCAACTAGTACTTATTTCGAATTGCATGATTACAAAAAAGCCAAAACGAGAATCGATCAGGCTATGGCGAGTTCGCCTAACGATATTGATCTCAAATTAAAACTAGTCGATTACTATCGCTTGAATGGAGATCGGCAAGCACTCTTGAAAACATTGGAAGAACTGCATCAACGCGAGCCAAAGCGCGAGGATATTCGCAGATCACTGGCCTTGGCATTGGCGATCGGTCAGACAGATGGGCCACTGCCATGGGCGAGGATCGCTTCGTTACTTGAAGATGTCGAAAATAGTGAATCGGACACCACCCGTTTTTACTATGCCATGTTGCTCGCGACACGTGGGGGCGAATCGCAAATGGAAAAGTCAGGACATATTTTAAGGGAGCTCGGCAAATCCAAATTTGGGGAACTAGCGGACAATGCGATTCGACTCTCTATTGCGATCGAACAACGTCGCTGGAGTCAATCAACCGAAAATTCAGATACTTCGCAATCTGGCGAAAGACTGGTTGAAATCCGGAAGCTCTTTGACTCGCTTACGAAACGCAAGTTTCCCGCTGGAGCAGATCTTTTTCAATACGCTGACTTTCTAATTCGGGCTGCATCAACATCCGAGGTTCCAAGCCTGATCGACTCACTCCAAAGGGTGGTGCCAGGCAGCTCCGAAGTACTGAGTCTACAGATTCGATTGGCGAAAGCCCATCAGGAAATGGATATCGTTCCAAGCCTCGTTGATAATTGGGTCCAAAGCAAAAACGATGGGGACGCTTCTCGGCTTTCCAAAGCAGGCAATCTCCTTTCATCTCTTGGATTTGAGAGGGTGGCGGTTGAACTCCTTCAACGCGCTTATGCCAAAGACCCACGAGAATTCCGATCGTTTGTCGATGCATTGGCCCGTTCTGGCGAGTTGAGTCGAGCGGTCGAACTGTGTATCCGTGTTTTTGAAAAAGACAATTCTTCTGAGGCAATTTCCCAGCTCGCCGATATTGCTCATCGCATGCCTGAGTCGCTCGCCGAACGTATTGAAGACGTACTCGCGCAAGGACTTGATTTGTTTCCCTCCGATGCAAATGTGTTGGAATCGATTGGAACGCTTCGATTGTTGCAGCAGAATTATCCGGAAGCGTTTCAGTACTTGCTCCGTGCTGAGAAGCTTGTCCCCGAGAGTCTTCTGACTCTCAATAACTTGGCTTTGGCAGCCTCGGAGATACCAGGTAAGGAATCGGAGGGACTGCCTAGGATTTACCGGGCCATAGAACTCTTTGGTCGGCTCCCCGATTTGCTTGATACGTTAGGGACCGTCCAAATGCGATGCGGATTATTAGAAAATGCGGAGACGAATTTGCGAGAGTCTCTCGAGCGACGTGATGATCCACGTTTTGGTCTGCATCTGATTGAAGTTTTACTGGCTCGCAAGGATAAAAAAGCTGTTCAGCGTCTTTTGGAAAGTTTGAAGATCGAACAGTTAGAGGGTGCAAGCCTCTCTCCCCGGGAGCGCCAAATCCTAGTCCAGATGACCAATCAAGCACTCCACAATGCCGAATAGAAAGAAAAAGTAGAAGTGGCCATGAAAAAGCTAAGCTATGTTTTATGTCTGCTCACAATTGTTGCGACAACTTGGGGGGCCACCCGAGTCACCAGTTATTTGGAGGCTGGCAGCTTGAGCAAAGCAGAATTAGAATCTATGTCCCGGCAGCTTGAGCAGATTCCGACAACGTTTGGTGATTGGGAGCGGGTTGCCGAAGCGGCGTTGCCAGATAAAATCCAGCGGACTCTACAATGCCATGGAGCGATCCATCATTCGTACCAAAATTCACGAACGGGTGCAAAAATACAAGTTGCTGTTCTGTTTGGTCCGCGTGGTCCGATCGCGGTTCATACGCCGGATATTTGCTATGCGGGCGCCGGCACACGTGCAATTTCGGAACGAAAGGCGGCTGAGATTCGCAGCGAATCGCACTCAGATACATTCTGGACCCTTCAGTTAGCACGTGAAATAGATCTCAATCCGATCCATGAAGTTTGGTATGCATGGAGCGATGGAGGACCTTGGAAAGCCAGCGAGCAGCCTCGTTTTTGGCCCACCAGCAACCTCTATAAAATTCAAGTAGCCGGAACACCCTCGGGGGATCCGGCGAATAGTGATTGCAAATCCTTTTTAGCAGAATTTTTACCAGTGCTTCGCACGAAAATCGACAAGTCCTAGCGCCCAACGGTTTGAGTCATCATCAAGAAAGCGGATCCTAATCTGTTTTTCCATCCCAGTGAGACCACCAGTTGCGGAAGAGTTGCCATTGCAAACGAAGGAATTCGCGTTGACTGTCCGATAGTCGATCCGTCGAATGGATCTGATGTTGGTACTCAGGATTTCCCTCAAGAACCATCAAGTACTTATAATAGAGAACCAAGTCCGGCCCCTCGTCGAACGTGGAAAGCACGGCCAAGGCTTCATTCAATTCGGAGGCAAGTTGCCTTGCTTTGGCGTCGCCAGTAGCCGCCCTTTCGCAAAGCGCGACCATTCGAAGGACTTCGCGGGGCAATGCATTTCCAACTCCGGTGATAGCACCCGCAGCACCACAGTGAACAAATCCGTGATACACCTGGGTATCGACACCTACCATCAAAGTCAATTTCGGGTTCCCACTCGTGATGTTCTCTGCTGCATAGGTTAGCGACTTGGCACCGCCGAACTCTTTAAATCCAACCAAGTTGGGAAACTCGCGATGCAAGTCAAAGAACAAATCCGCTCTCGTCTCAAAACCATAATATGGGCTGTTGTAAATGACGGCCGGCAAATCGACACTGGCCGAAAGGATACCTGCGAAGTGCGATCGTTGAGCAGCGACTGAGATACCCCGAGACAGAACCCGCGGGATGACCATCAGGCCTGCGGCACCGGCATTGCGGGCGTGAGCAGCATGCGCAGCCGCAATAGCTGGATTCTGCGCTCCAGTCCCGACAATGACTGGCACCCCGGCTGCGGTCAGTCGGCGAACACCTTCCTGGCGTTGAGCGTCGGTCAAAAGCGGCCATTCTCCCATCGAACCACAATAAACGACCGCCCGCATCCCAATGCCGATCAACTCCTGGCTTTTTGCAACCAAAAGATCGAAAAGAGGCTCTCCTTTTGCCGTACAAGGGGTCATCAACGCTGGTATGCAGCCGGTGAAAATGCCGCTGTTGTTTTTCATCTTTAATACGCTCATCCGAATCGTGGTTTCGACCTTCATCGATCGCTAATCCGGCGATCTATCGTAAGTATTGAGATTAGCTTGAGGCTTTAAAATCGTCTAGCGTCGATGCCGCAGGCGCGTGAAGCAGTGCGTGGGCGACTCGCATTCCTAGGTCAGAAACCGGGAACGAAAGTATGCAAATTACTCGAATAAAACCATTGTTTCCATCTTATTTCCAGGAGAAATAGGCCAATCATAATTGGGCGAAAAATGGTATACTTCCGAATCGCATTTGTACGATCGGAAATCCCTCGGGTTTCCGCTAATTGACTTGGATGGAATTCTCACGAACTGAACTTATGAACGCACCAGCCGAACAGCCAACCGATCTCAACTTGGAACTCGATAGCGATGGCGTACCTCTCAACGGCTCCGATTACAACTCCGAAGACCTTCAACACCTTAGCGATTTGGAGCACGTTCGCAAACGCCCCGGAATGTATATCGGCGATACAACCTTAAAGGGCCTACACCATTTGGCCTACGAAGTCGTCGATAATTCCATCGATGAGGCTATGGCTCAGTACGCCAAGATTGTCTCCGTTACCATCAATGCCGATGGCTCTGTAACAGTCGAGGACGATGGTCGAGGAATTCCTGTCGAACGGCACGCTCAACTTACCGAACTCATGCAAAAGGAAATGAGCACCCTCGAAGGAGTGATGACGGTCCTTAAATTCGGTGGCAAGTTTGAAAAAAACGCATATAAGACTTCTGGCGGACTCCACGGAGTGGGTGTAACCGTGGTCAATTTCTTGTCGCAATGGTGCGAGGTGGAGGTTAGCCGCGATGGAAAAGTCTGGACTCAATCGTACGAACGTGGCGTGGCGACCGGGCCAGTCCGCGAGGCAGGTGTTACCACCAAGCGAGGCACGAAAACTACCTTCAAGCCAGACAGTCAGATCTTTCCGAATACCAAATATACTTACGACATCCTGGTCAAGCGACTTCAGGAACTGGCGTTCCTTAACAGCGGCGTACGCATCAAGGTCAAAGACGAGCGCAATGGCCAATCCGACGATTTTCGTTACGAACGCGGAATTGTCGAATTCGTCGAATACCTTAATCGAGCCAGCGAAGTCGTCCATAAAGACGTCATCTTGATCGAAGGCCAAAAGGACGACGTCGGATTCTCTATTGCGTTGCAGTATTCCGAGGAGTACACCGAAAATCTGCATTCGTACGTAAACAACATCAATACCATCGAGGGTGGAACTCACGTATCGGGATTTCGATCCGCGTTGACGCGAACGCTCAATGCGTATGGAAAAAAGGAAAACCTATTTAAGGACCTCACGCCGACAGGCGACGACTTCCGCGAAGGTTTAACGTGCGTGATCTCGATCCGTGTCGGCACTCCGCAGTTCGAAGGCCAAACAAAAACCAAGCTCGGCAACAGTGAAGTCGAAGGCCTCATCAATTCGGCAGTCGGCGATGGACTCTCGAAATACCTCGAGGAAAACCCAAAGAACGCAAGGTTACTCGCTAAGAAAGGCTTGCTGGCGGCGGAGGCTAGAGAAGCAGCCAAGAAAGCCAAAGACATTCTTCGAAACCGCAAAAATGTCCTCGGTGGTGGCGGTCTGCCCGGTAAGCTCCGTGATTGTATCAGCAACAAAATGGAGGAGTGCGAACTCTATCTAGTCGAAGGTGATTCGGCAGGTGGTAGTGCAGAGGGTGGACGTTTTCGCGATACTCAAGCCATCCTCCCTTTGCGAGGCAAGATCATCAACGCTTACAAGAGTCGCGAAGACAAAGTGCTCGCGAACGAAGAAGTTATGAGTATGATCCAGGCCATCGGTTGCGGCATTGGACTTGATCAAGACGTCGCCAAGCGTCGATACAATCGCATCATCATCATGACCGATGCTGACATCGACGGTTCGCACATTCGCACGTTGCTGCTGTGCTTTTTCTATCGTCAAATGTATCAGTTGGTTGCAGGTGGACACGTCTATTTAGCACAGCCACCCTTGTTTCGAGTCGTCCGAGGCAAGAAGGAACGATACTACGTTCAGACCGAAGAGGAAATGAAGTTCCAGTTATTGGAACGAGGACTCAACGATAGTTACTTCGTCGGCGATGAAGGTAAAAAAATTGAAGGCCAAGAAATGCGAAGGCTATGCACCACGTTGGCCGCAATGGAGGATGCCATGCTAACACTGGAGCGTCGCGGCATCTCTTTGCGAGTGCATATGGAACGCATGGAGGTGGAATCAGGCCGCTTGCCCGTTTTCCATCTCGATATGGGCACAGAGGATCATTGGTTCGTGACGCGAGACAAGCTGGATGAATTCCTGGCCTCCAAAAAAGTACAAGTCGA
>CAMDKL010000055.1 GCA_945900945.1 Pirellula staleyi DSM 6068 | reverse complement strand
GCCAGAGCTGAATCTTGGCTGGGTCGGTCGTACGTGACATAACAAATAGTTCCTTGCGTTTGCTTGGTGAAGAAACAACAACGCATGAAACCTACAACGCAATCGCTGGTCGCGTCGGAACATAATCACCGTGGCCCCTGTACGCTTACACTAAAGCCGCACTGTCGATCTCAAAATCGTTGTTGACTATTCCTTGAGAAGTGCTCGAGATCACAAGATCGGTACTAATCGGCGTTGAGTACAAAGGATCGTCCATTGCGAATGGTACGGATGCCATCAGATGACGTGGTTCCAAAGACTCGAGCAATGCTCGATGATGTACGATGGATCGATTATTGCGAAATCGCGAGCTAGAATTTTCGACGATAGCTTGGCGGAATGCAGTGCGTTTCAGTTCTCGGCTGGCTAGAGAAACCATACGCAAGACGTTATTGCGTAAAAGAGAGAACGGCAAGAATCGTACCATGATGGACAAATCCTTTAGGAACGGGCGCATAACCGGACGGACAGGACACGTGATGGTTTGAAGAACGTAGAGTTCGGAAATTCCCCAATGCAATGCGAGATGCAAATCAAGAGTTAGGATTGAAATAGAAGCGGTGCATATTGTGAACGCAATGACTTCCTTCCATAAATTCCAAAAACTTTCGCATATTCACGGGTAGTGTTTTCCACATGTGTTTCGTTCGACCAACGCCAGCATGCATTTGCAAAAGTGCGACATCATTCTCGACAAAAATAAAAAATATTGCCAGGGAGAATCAGCGATGGGGGCCCCCAATTAAATTGCCCCGCCAGGTGCACACGGCTCACTCTGAGCGGCGTGTGGATCTCATCCGAATATTTACGTCTTATGAACGACATGTCCTTTGACATCCGTCTGTGAGGGTCAACGCGCTCGACTCCTCAGTCGATACTTTTTGGCCGGAGGCATTGAGTTTACGTGATCCACCCTGGTCATCAATTGTCGGACTCATTGGAATTCATTCGCAACCTAGGCTTCATTGCTATCCGCTTTTACAGTGACGGGGGCAGGTCGAAATTTCTCTGCAATTGCTCGGGGGTGACTTCTCTTTCCCAGCGACTGATCGCTATTGTAGCAATTCCGTTGCCAACAAAGTTGGTGAGCGCGCGACATTCGCTCATGAATCGATCGATACCTAGTAGCAAACCGAGCGACTCGATTGGTATTCCAGGCACAGCTTGCAACGTCGCAGCCAGTGTTACGAAGCCAGCCCCAGAAACACCGCTGGCTCCCTTGGAGGTCAGCATCGCAACGAAAAGCAGGCTGATCTGCTGCATAATGCTGAGTGGCGTGTTCGTTGCTTGGGCCAAGAAAACAGCAGCCATCGTCATGTAGATGTTCGTGCCATCTAGATTGAAACTGTAACCTGTGGGCACGACTAGTCCGACCGTAGATTTCGAACAACCCAGTTGCTCCATTTTCTTGATCAGACCCGGCAAAGCAGTCTCGGAAGAACTGGTACCCAACACCAGCAGTAGCTCGTCCTTGATGTAACCCAGGAAACGAAAAATGGAAAAACCGCACCACCACGCGATACTGCCCAGCACGATCACGACAAACAATCCCGACGTGAGATAAAACCCTGCCATGAGCCAAAGAAGACTGCCCAGCGTTCCAAGTCCGTGGGCTCCTACGGTATAACCCATGGCTCCAAAAGCACCGATGGGCGCAGCCTTGACGACGATATTCATGACGGCAAAGAACAGACTGCCAATCTGTTCGATGGCTCCCAGTATCGGGCGGCCTGATTCGCCCATCGTCGCAATCGCAAAAGCGACTAGGATGGCAACCAAAAGTACTTGCAATAGTTCGCCGTCAACGAATGCGCCTAAGAATGATTTCGGAATGATATTGAGGATGAAATCAATTTCATTGAGCGTTTTTGCCTTTTCCCCATAACTATTGCTGGAAACGGTTGCCTCTAGGTTTGCATGATAGACTTCACCAGAGGGCGTGATTCCAACACCCGGTTGTAGCACATTGACTACGATCAGACCGATAACAAGTGCAAGCGTCGAGACGATCTCGAAATAGACAAGCGATTTCATTCCCACGCGACCCAGTTTGCGCAAGTCCCCGACGGATGCAATTCCATGCACAACCGTGCAAAAGATGATCGGCGCAATCATCATCTTAACTAGCTTGATGAATCCGTCCCCCAATGGCTTCAGGGACTTGCCGACGCTCGGATAGAAAAACCCGACCGCCACTCCCAATGCGACCGCGATGATCACCTGAATGTATAGAACGCGGTACCAAGGACTACGAGATGCGGGAGCTGGCATAAAGGTTCTCAAGTTCTAAAAGTTGCTTATGCCCTTTGGCACTCACTTTGTGTTTTCGTGAACCGGTGGGCGCTATCCCCGGGCCCGAATTCGCTGGTTGCTTTACAGGGTTAGGGTTTCCACAGCTTTAAGGCTTCCACTGCTCAATTATCTTGGCGAGAATTGCGAGTGGCATGCAACCATTCCGTAACACTTGGTCGTGAAATAATGGCAACGAAAACTGTTTGCCCAATCGCTTTTCACTGCGACTGCGAAGCTCGCTGATCTTAATTTGCCCGATTTTATACGACAACGCTTGTGCAGTATAAGCCATGTAGCGTTCGATTTCGGCAATGGCCCCTTCCTCGCTGATGGGTTCATTGGCCATCATGTACTCGATGGCTCGCTCCCGCGTCCAACCTTTCCAATGCATGCCGACATCGACGACCAGTCGAATAGCTCGATGCATCTCGTCACCCAACGCACCCATTCGCTGCTTTGGATCTGTGTACAGGCCTAGCTCCTGGCCGATTGATTCGCAGTAGAGCGCCCAGCCCTCGCCATACGCTCCATACCAGAGAAACCTAGCGAATCGAGGGAGTTGCTGATTTTCTTGTTGCAGGGAGATTTGGTAATGGTGGCCAGGTATGGCTTCGTGCAAGAATAAGGATTCCATACCGCCTGTGATATTAAACTGAGTCGCATCGGGAATCGGAGTGTAAAAAATCCCAGGCCGAGAACCATCGGCTGAGCCTGGCATGTACTCCGCGCTTGCGGTCGCTTCCCGAAAGGCTTCCGTGCGACGGATTTCAAAGGGTGTTTTAGGGCGATTCAAAAATGCCTTTTCCAGTTGCGGTTCTAACCTGGCTTGGATCGCTGCAAAAAATGAAATCACTTCGTTGGGAGTTTTGAACGGCTTGTATTTTGGATCGATTCGCAGGTGCTCAAAGAACTCCGTAAGCGTTCCAGAAAAGTTCATTTGCTGCTTTACGGACTCCATTTCTTGCAGAATGCGAGCGACCTCCAACTCACCGATGCTGAAGATTTCGTCTGGCGTAAGCGATGTCGTTGTCCAACGACGCACCCAATATTGATACTGTTCACGTCCTCCCTTGAGATCCATAATGCCGGTTGATTCACGAGACTTCGGAAGATACTCGTCACGCAGAAAGTCTCCCATGCCGCGGTAGGCAGGTGCGATTTTGTCGAGGATGGCAGCCTTGAACGCGGTGGTAAGTCTTACCTTGTCAACTGCCGAAAAATGCGCAGGCATCAACTTGATCGGACCGTAGAACAGATTCCTTTCGGGATCGTCGCTGACAATCGTGGGGTCAAACATCTGTTTGACCATACGTTCAACCAGTATCTTTGGGAGTACATAGTTGTCTTGGATGCCGTCGCGAAATCGCTCAATCGCTGTTCTCGACCAAACAGAAAACGCATCGATTCGTTTGAGCCAATCGTCATAGTCCTTGACAGTCTTAAAAGGGTGACTGCCGGTCCCACTCCCCATTTGTCCGAACGCCAACGGCAGGCCATCGAACTGATGGAAGGGTATTCGATCAAAATCAAACGGCATCCCTTCCAACCTCATGTTGAGCTCGTATTCGAGAATCTCGGCGGACAATCTTTTGGATCCACTTGCGGTGGTGCGATCGATTGCTCGAATGCGCCCCAAAATCTGCTTATAGAATTGCGTCTCTTTGGCTGCGAACCCCTGATCTATATCGATAGACAATAGATCGTTGTATCGAGAATCTCCAAATGCAGTGGCTTCCAGCGGGAACAGGATCAAGTATTGCTCATGGTAATCCTCGAACACCTGTTGCAAAGCGCCGTCGGACTGTTGACTGACACCGATCGTGGGGAAGCAACAAAAAAACAGGAGAAACAGAAGACTACCGCGAACCATCGACGCACCGATTGACTTTCATGAAATTCCAATTGGACCGTTTACTTTGAAACCGGAAGTATAGACTGCAACAGCAGTAATCAGCCACGAGTCTGAAGACCTGGCGAAACAAAGCGACGCTCCACAATGGTAAAGCCATACTGAACAGCCAGTGCCAGAAGAGCTGCGGGCACTGCGCCTTGAAGAATCAACGGGATACTTGACAATCGTATCCCAGTCAGAATCGGAGCGCCATACCCACCTGCTCCAATAAAAGCCCCGATGGTTGCCGTCCCGACGTTGATCACTGCTGCTGTCTTGATACCAGACAAAATGGATGGCAACGCCAATGGCAACTCCACCAGTCGTAATCGCGCACGCCTTCCTAACCCGAGCACGTCAGCGGATTCAGTGATTGCTCTTGGAATCTGTGTCAATCCGCCATACGTATTTCGCACGATCGGTAACAGGCTGTAAAAGAACAACGCCGCAATGGCAGGATAGGCGCCTAACCCAAATACAGGAATCATGAACACCAAAATGGCCATCGACGGCAAAGTCTGAATGACACCGACCACCCCTAAAATCGTTTGACCAAACGCCTCGTTCCTAGCCGACAATATTCCCAACGGTATGGCGATTGCAATGGCAAATGAGAGAGAAATGGACACTAGGAAGAGATGTTCCAACGTGGTCTTGGTGAACCGCTCCACGAATCGCTTCCATTCTGCCATGGGACCGATTCCTTGATAGGGGATTTTTAGATTCAACTTTTCGTTCAGGAATGCGGCAGCGACGTTTGTTTCTAACTGTCGATCGAGTCTCACCCTGGCGGTCATTCCTGTCATGGCTTTGGAATCGATCGCATTTTCAAGTTGCAAATAGGAGGTGGCCACTTTGGGGGCACGTTCCGCCAAATCCTTGCGCATAAGAATCACTGAATAATAAGTTGGAAAGAATCCTTTATCGTCTTCGAGAACTCGCAATCGATAGAACTCGATTTCCGCGTCCGTCGTATAGAGGTCGGTAACTTGAATGGAGTTATGTTCGATGCCTCGGTAAGCAAGATTGTGGTCCATGGTCCGAACATCCTTGTGAGGCAAACGGTACTTGGCAGGTAATTGCCGCCAGCAGTCGTTGCGTTCCATGAACTCATCGCTAATCCCAAATTTCAACTCGGGATGGTCGCGAAGATCGCTAATTTTACTAATACCAAGCTTTTCGGCGGTGGCTTCTTGCATTCCCAGTGCGTAGGTGTTGTTGAAACCGATGCGGTCCGACATGACGATGTTCAATTGGTCCATGGCTGCTCGCATGTCTGCTTCGGAACGAACTTCAACACCTGGCTCGACAATTTTGGCCAACAGCTCTTGGATAGTACCGGTGTAGTCAACGTAGGCGTCGATGTCCCCTTTGACAAGCGCTTTCCAGAGGACTTGCGTGCCACCCAGTTCTGACAGGTGTTCGACGTCTGCGCCGGCTTGAATGGCCAGATGCGAAAGCAATTCGCCCAGAATTACCGATTCGGTAAAACTCTTGGAGCCGACACGTACTTTCGGCTTTTCTTGAGCCTCTGTGATGGAGCAAAGGGAACCAATCCATGTGAAGGCAAAACAGATTGCGAGGAGTTTCTTCATGAGAGTGGGATTCGTTGGGCGTTGATAAAGCGTGCGACGTATTCGTTGGCGGGGTTCTGGATCAACTCTTCGAGTCGGCCTTCTTGGACAATTTCCCCCTCACCCAACATCATAACTCGGTCGCCAAAGAAAGCCGCTTCGCCCATATCGTGTGTCACCATGATGGACGTTTTACCAAGTGTTCGAAAGATCTTGCGAAGATCCTCTTGGAGATCGAATCGTACCAGTGGGTCCAATGCGCCCATGGGTTCGTCCAGTAACATCACGGCAGGATCTAGCATCAACGATCGCATGATTCCAACGCGCTGGCGTTGTCCACCCGAGATCTGAGTTGGATAACGATCGAGTGCGATACGAGGCAATCGTGTTAGTTCGGCCAGCTCTTCCACACGTGCATCCACTTTGTCATGACTCCATCCGAGATGCGTGGCTAGCAGTCCCACGTTTTGCCTTGCCGTCAAATGCGGAAAGAGGCCGCCATCCTGAATGACGTATCCCATGCGTTGACGCTGTTGCTGAATGTTTTTGTGAGTGATCGGAGTCCCATCGAAATGGATGGTTCCAGAATCGGCATCAATCAAACCGACCAGGATTCTCAGCAACGTGCTCTTTCCACAGCCGCTTGGTCCAATCAGCACGGTCGATTCCCCAGTGCGAAAGTCCACAGTCGTTGGTTTGAGTACTTGGAGGGAACCAAACGATTTGGAAACGTTGTTCAATGCAAACATAGGACCTCAACTTTGTTTTTCTCGTTGGGCATTCATACCGTCGAGCATGGCCTGAACGCGATTTCCCACCTGATTTGTAAGTTCGGCCGGGATCAAACTTTTCTCTTTGCCAATCGGTAATACGATCGGCTGATCGAAACGAACCAATACTTCGCGCTCAGCATGAACAGTAGGATATGAGGCCTCGAGCGCGTCTTCCTCTAGTTTATCAAGTGTTTCCGCGAGCCGCTCGACACTTGGGTTTTCTTCCAAGTAATTGCCAGGGTAACTGTACAACTGGGTGACCAGGAACATGTTGTCCATGTCTTCGGCCCATTGCCTTTCTTGCTCCTTGGAAGCGGTTCCAGCTGCTTTTTCGCTGGCTTCAATGATGGCACGACGCACATCCTTGACTCGCTCTGGAATCAGCGACAGTTTTTTTTCGCGTCCGTAACGATTTTCACTTTTCGAGAGTAAGATCGAGGAAAGGCGTTCTACTCGAACGCTCAACGAGCCTGTCTGGGTGACTCGTAAATGTTCCATCTCCTTGAGTGATAAAAGGCCCCGAGCGACATGCAAGACCCGTTCCGTTATGGGCTGATCGGTTTGCGGTCGCCAGAATAGTCGCTTTTCCAATTTCTCAATCGTTTGTAGCAAGCTTGGAGTCGGATCTTGCCGATACCATCGTTTGATTGCAACTGGAAAAATGGAAATCGGTCGAGATGATTTTCTGGCTGCCAACAGCGCGATCGCCGCCGCTCCATCTCGGAACGCCGTGATGCGATCGTTCATGTGATAGACATCACCCTCTGGGAATATCAAAAGCGGGTGTTTTCGATTTTGCAGGATATCGACAGCGGTCTTTAACGATTGGACATCGGCTCCCTCGCGGTCTACGCTAAAGCAACCACAACGCTGCATCGAATAGCGTTCAAACCATTTGCTCATCGCGAAAACTTGCCACGCCGTCATAATGTAGAAAGGTGTGCGCAATTCCTCGGCTGCCGTGACCAAGCAATAAGAGTCCCAATGAAAGGAATGATTGGGCGTAAGCATCACCCCATGATTGCTTGCAAGAGTTTTCTTTAAATGCTCCAAGCCCTGGACTTCTACTCGAACGATCTTTTGTTTCCGCAGGGCCTTGCGACGCATAGGGCCGGTTAGTAAAAACCACCACGGAGTCATGAGAGGGGGCCACTGGCCTTCGGGTGTTCCGTACGGTTGGATATTCAAGGGACCGGCCTGCGTCCTGTTTGAGGATAGAGACAGCAGTTTGCAGGACACAAATCGTGGCTCGGTCCGTATCCACCGATAAATGGTCGTTCGGTATCCAACGACATTCGCTCTTCGATTAAATCTACTATCATCGAAATGAAACGAGGATGAACGCCGATGGTTGCCGCACGAACAAACTGAATTCCCTTTACTTTGCAAAGATCGGCAGCCTCATGGTCCAAGTCAAACAACACTTCCATATGGTCTGAAATAAAGCCGAGCGGCTGCACCACGATATGCCTGATCCCTTTTTCGGTATGTAGTTGCTCGATGCGGTCACATACATCTGGTTCCAACCACGGTTGTTGTGGCGGACCTGATCGACTTTGAAACACTAACTCCCATGGACCGTGATTCGCAGCGTTGCAAACAAGTTTTGCAGCCTCGCGAAGTTGCTCCTCGTACCGCGAATTATCCGCCATGGTCTTCGGAATACTATGTGCACAGAAAAGCACCAACGTGTCCGCCTTTACTTCTTCTGGCAGTTTGGCGAGTGCCTGTTCCAAGCAATCCTTTTGGGCGGCAATGAAGCCTGGGTGATTGAAGCCTTTACGAATTTTTTCGACCCAAGGTGCATTGCTGCCAACCTCGGCTTGAGCCGCTGCTATGTTCTCTCGATATTGACGGCAACCACTGTAGCAACTGAACATGGATGTGAAAAATGCAATGGCTCGTTTTCGTCCCTGTGTTTCCATTGTCCTTAGTGTTTCGGCAAGCATCGGTTGCCAATTGCGATTGCCCCAATAGATTGGCAGGTCTAAATTTCGGCGATTGCATTCCTGCTGGATCGCAGTAATCAACTGCCGACATTGTTCATTGATTGGGCTGACTCCGCCGAACTGCTTGTAGTGCTCGAAAACCTCATGCATTCGCTCGCTTGGGACGTTTTTTCCACGCAAGACATTCTCAAGAAAGGGCATTACATCGGCCATACCCTCTGGCCCGCCAAAGGAAACGATCAAAATAGAATCGATCGGGACTTCGTCCAACGGTGGCAATGGGGCAGTTGGGGCAGCAGGTGTGGTTGGTATTGAAGGTGCGTTGGACATAGAAAAAGAGTTCGTTGTTTAGGGGGAAACGGATGTTTTAGTTGTCTGGCATTGTTACCTGATTGCCAAGTGGGCTTGTCCAAGATATCCACAAGGGTTTAGGGGACAAGGCGTACTTCATTGTCGCTTCCGATGCGCTCTATTACAGCAATAAGGGCGAGCCACCGTTTTCATTGTACCGGGACGGAGAGGCTCATGCCGAACCAAAGCCGAACTCGATGTGCAAGTTCAAATTTTGAGTGTCGTGCTATGGAATTTAATCGCGAAAGCGATATCGTAGGATGCACCAAAGAGTACTGATCAAATCCCGGATTCCAATCTTTTTGCCTTCCTGCCAGGATCGGCTTTTGTAAGAGATCGAAATTTCTCGAATCTGTATTTTTTTCCGTGCTAGTTTGGCAGTAATTTCCGGCTCGAATCCGAATCGCTTCTGCTCAATAGGAATACTTTGAATGAGCTGACGTCGGAATGCTTTGTAGCAAGTTTCCATATCGGTTAACCGTTGGTTCGTCATCCAGTTGCTCAGGCCTGTTAGGAGTGCGTTGCCAAGGCGGTGCACGGCAGATTGATCTTGGTGAGAATTGGAAAGATAGCGAGAGCCAAAAACGACATCGGTCTCTCCGTCGATTATGGGTTGAATCACTCGCAATATATCTTGGGGGTCGTACTCTAAATCGGCATCTTGAACGATGACAATGTCTCCCAAAGCAAGCCGAATACCGGTCTGAATCGCAGCTCCCTTTCCTTGGTTTCGCGGGTGAAACACCACTTCAATTCCTTGCTGCCCCTGCAACGTACGTATGGTCTCTTGCGTTCCGTCCGTACTGCCGTCATCTACCACAATAATTTGTTTGCTGATATCCAGGTCAAGAACTGAGTCAACGACCCGCCGAATGGTTTCCGATTCGTTGTACGCAGGAATGATAACACTCAATTGCGGCGTTTTGACAACGGATTCTTGCGCATCCTCTATCAGTTGTGACGCATGGTCCAATGCTCGCAATGCGGAGTCCGTAGGTTTCAACTTAACTTGCTGGAAACCAACCGGAGTAAAATCGATCGATTGAGAATCGGCTTGAACGGCGCTGGGTTTGAGCATACGGAGCTCCTCTATCGGGAGCTGAATCGGCATCGAGGAATGATAGCTAAAGTAGTTCTATCGGACCTGAATCACCTGTTCATTGCAAAAAAAGGGAGGATGCTCAAAAGTATTTTCTGAATCCATCTGATTGATTGCTTTTTCACTCCCTATTCAGGTGAATTCTCCTTCCGCACCGAGCGGATTTATAAATGGCTGCTATCAATTCGACGCTCTTTTTCCCTTCTACACCATCGATCGAGCAGGGCAAACCTTTATTGATTCCCATTAAGAAATTCGCAAAGAGATCGCGATGGGCTTTATGGCCGATAGCGGCTGGGTCAGCGGCACCACCACCTGTTACGTTGGTTTTCATTTGTTCTACGATTTTAGCGTCGTTCTTGTTCGACTTCGCGAAACTCCATTGCTTCAACGCTTCTTCCTCCAGGGTTGCGGAACCGTTAGAACCCGCGATTTCGATACGTTTGAGCGAACCTGGAAAAGCGGCAGTGGTCGCTTCAATCGTTCCAAGCGCCCCCGATTCAAATTCAAGGATAGCCGTGGCTGCATCCTCGACCTCGATCCGTTCATGCGCTCTCAAAGCAGTCATGGCCGAAACGGATTTTACGGGTCCCATTAACCAAAGCAACAAATCGACGCTATGGATCGCTTGGTTCATCAACGCGCCTCCCCCATCCAGTTTCCACGTACCCCGCCATTTCCCACTATCGTAGTAAGCTTGCGTTCGAAACCATTTGACATAAGCCGCAGCCAGAGAAACCGTTCCAAATCGATTTTGTTCGACTGCCGCCTTGAGCAGCTGAGCCGACTTGTGAAAGCGAGATGGAAAGATAGTACCAAGTTGCACGCCGGCGCGAGAACACGCCTCAATCAATCGGTCGCAACGCGCAGTAGTCACCTCCAATGGTTTTTCGATCAGTACATGCTTGCCGGCTCGTGCAGCCGCAACTCCCGGCTCCAAGTGTGCCCCACTCGGCGTGCAGATGGTAACCACGTCAACCGCGGGATCGGCCAGCATCATGGCTAAATCGCTATAGGCGGTCCCACCGAATGTGCTGGAAAATTCATTAGCTTTATCGATAGATCGGCTGTGGCAAGCCACCAGCTTCGATCCTTTTAAGTCCGCGATGGCCTTGGCATGAAACTTGGCAATCATTCCGCATCCAACAATGGCCCAACCTGTCATGAATTTGCTTTCTATAGGAAGAATAGTTTAGGGAAATCACAGGGGTCTACACTAGCTATCCGATCTCGCGCTTCGTACTAACTCCCTAAAAGTGTCGCGTAGCGATTTGTGCAAGCAACGTGAAAAAGAACCGTCAAGATTTCGATTCACGATCAACTCGACCACATCGGCAAAGTCTTTGTGCGTCCGTCGAAGATTCCCGAGGCCGCTGGCTAGTTTCATCTCAATCAATCGCGACAATCGCACAACCGAAAGTCCTTCTCGCTGTTCGACATTCAATTCGCCGACCGGCTCTGGTACAACCACCTCTGAACCTTTTCCAGCTTTCTCGCCAGCAATCAAAAACTGGACTGCGATTCCACTTTGGCTTCTGAATTCTTTGATTTCCTGGTCCCAATGAAAGCCTTCCGCCAGAAGCAACTCCTTGACATTGAAGGAGTCTGCCTGGCAAATGATCAAATCAATATCGGTTGTATTTCGCTGGTAACCGTGCAGGCAGACGGCAACGCCGCCACAAATCGAGTAAGCGATGTTCGATCGATGGAACAGATCGTGGCAACGCGACGCGACTTCCCAAAGTGACTCGTTGCCGAGCATTGCATAAACCCTTTGCGTGGTGGTCATATGAGTCGTTCCTTCACCCCCCATTCTAGCTCGAACGGCCACCTTATGCGAGTCTTTCTAGCTAACTACTTCCGCCAGTTGCCATCAATGTAGCTTGGCGATCTTGGGCGATCTTGGGGCCATCCATCTACTACCGATCTTGGGGCCGTACCGATTTTGGAGCCATCCATCTACAGGATCGTGTACGAGTCGGGTGCAATAATAAATGGATGGCCCCATGGAATCCGTGTACGAGTCGGGTGCAATGATAAATGGATGGCCCCATGGAATCTGCCAAGGAATTGTGCCAAGGAATGGATGGCACCAAGGAATTCCAAGGAATTCCGTATACAATGATGAGATGTGGAACGGCTTGCGTACACGACCCGTTTCGGATAACCGTCTTGGAAGTTGGCTGAAACTTGAAGTTGGCTGAAAGCAGATAGAGGAAGCACCCATGCTAAATGATAACGCGAAACCAAACAGAATGAATCTATGGTTTGGACTCCTTCTAATTACAGCCAGCGTATTTGCACTCAGTGTTTTAGTCCATGCGAAACACCCGTTCTTCCACTTACCACGCGATTTCAATTTGGAGATGGGCGCGTCGAATGAGAAGCGTCTCCAATTCGAAGCGTTAAATCGACAAGTAAACGCATCCAACGCAATGGTTGTTTTTTCGATTGCAGGAAGTCTTCTTGCTGGCTGCCTTTCTTTAGTAGGGCGGCCTTGTTGCAGCTTGGCCTTACGAGTTCTGTGTGGATTAGTCCTGGGTGCAATATGGGGAGCGACTACCGGCTTTTTGGCCATTATTGCTCAGCCGCTCATCGTACCGCGTGGTTCGATTCCTTCTGCTACAACCGTCGGTGCGTCACAGGCGCTTGCATTTGGACTGCTTGGAGGAGGAATAGGACTCATTTTCACGATCACATCAAGAAGCATGAACTCGATTTTATCGAATGCGATTAAAGGGATCTTAGCGGGCGGCCTTGCTGGATTCCTGTTCCCCATTATCGTCGGGCTTTTCGTAACGACTCAAGAGTCATCGAATCTCATTCCGAAAGGCTTCGTTGCATTAATACTTTGGATTGCAATTCCGTTTGCAACAATATTTTTCATGGTGACGCAGATTCGTACGCCTCAACCTTCGAAAACGCCACCAATTGAAACCGAAGTTGCGGATTGAATCAACGCTAACCGTTCGGGGTGAAATACATCATCGCGATCGTTAGCCCAACGGTTACTAGATTTTTAGCCCAACGGGCTAGAACATACTAGCCTAGAGCAAAGGTGAATCAGTGCGGCGCTAGGCGACGCACTGATATGACGAATTAATTGTCGAGGGCCACCACTTCGCCTCCAGCCGAGGAGCCCGATGCTCTCCAAATATCGAGCGCGACGGAATTTGAAATGAATCGAACCGACCCATCCGCCATTGTGCATTGAACTCCGCCGGTGTGGCGACTTCTTGCAGCGTGTGTTTCGGCGTTGTTCGGCCCTACGATGTTGCCAGTTGCGGCAGCTCGAACGATGCAAGGCGGATTCGTTGGAATTCTTGCCGTTCCCGTTGCGCAGCTTTGTTCGACCACATCGGGTTGGGAGGTATTGGGTGATAGGTAGGTTTCAAAGTGTGCGCCGCCACCCCACCATGCAAATCCACTCAAGTCACCACCTTGACCTTGAAGGCATTCCGAAAAAAGAAGGGTATTCGAGGTTCCATCCGTAATCTCGGCAAGCTTTGATTTGAACTTAAGTTTGTTTAGATCCGTATGAATCCAACTGTAGTAATTGGCCCAATTTCCGGTGTTGGCATTGATGTATTCGATAAATGGAGCACCACCATAGATATTGGCTGCACCTGTGCTAGTCACACCATAGGGAGAAAGACGCCCTCGTGTTGTATTGCCATAGTTCGCAACGTAGTTGTGAAAAGTTATACCGCTGACAATGTTTGGGGATGCCGTGACTTGATCGCTCGGACATGAGTAAGCGGGCATTTGCTTCTTGGTAACGACTTGGTTTATCACATCGCCATATCGAATACCTCCTGTTCGAAATGTTTGCACGCCACCGGAATTAACGTACAAACTAAACATGGCTGATTGCTCGATGTACGGAAGCAGTTCAACAAGCCAAGTACCGTGAACCCCGTGCCAGCTTCCGATGGGTAGCGATTCTTGTGAAGCCGACATGTAGTTGTGCACAGCCAAACCAATTTGCTTCAAATTGTTGGAGCACTGCATTCGCCTCGCGGCTTCTCGCGCTGCTTGCACGGCGGGCAAAAGTAATCCAACCAAGATGCCAATGATGGCGATCACCACCAGCAACTCAACCAATGTAAAACCTAATCTGATACGTTTCATCGAAGTACTCCAAAAAAACTAAGAAAAAAAACTTATGAATTTGGACAACATTGCCAGGGTCACTTCTTCTTCGTGTCAATTGCGAAATCAAACGTGGCGGGACCGTCCTGTTTGACTTCAATCTCTTCTTTGCTATTGGAATTCCAGCTTGCTGGAACGAGTTCCTTTTTAGGCGGCATGATCTCATCGCCCGGCATCTTTCCGGCTGAAACAGCGAAGTTCGCTCCATCGTCGCCAGTGATTCTCACCAGATACTTACCTGCCGGGAGTCCATCTGCTTTGCTGATGGAATACTTCCCGGACGAAATGACCGCCCCACTTCCTACGCCGCCTGTACTGAGAGGCTCGAAACTGACTGAACCGTTCGGAACAGCAACACCGTCAACAGTGACTTTACCTGCGACTGCTTTTCGGTTTAATGGATCGGACGATCCACATCCCAAACAATCTAAACAAAGTAACAAAAGAAAGCCCGAGCAGCCGACGGTCCACAACCGTCGGAAAGGGACAACCGATGACTGAGCAAATTCATGTGATGACATATTGCACTTTCGTAAGGAAAATCCGGACCTCACAACTTCGAACAAATGATTGTGGCGGACTCGAAGGACTAAAAGCAATAGTTGCAAGAGGCAATCGCAATTTTTTTTAACAAAAAATAGGCTCATCCGGTGTTTCGTCTGAACCACGGCAATAGTAAGGAATACGCTCGAGACGACGATGGTGATGGGTTTTGCACAGCGCGGTCCCCTATGCATTAGCATTCTGCTCCTGCAAGCACATCTTTAATAACATGTCCGTGAACGTTGGTCAGCCTACGTTCCAATCCCTTGTAAAGGTATCGGGATTGTGATCTCGACGTGTACCGTTTTTTGAAGAAAATGGCATGCGATCAAACTTGGTAGCAGTTCGGAGGTCATCTTGCCGCACTGGCTGCGTGGCTTGAACTCCCTAAACGGTTTTGCAATATTCCCAGTGGGGCTCGCGGTCGGTATGGGTTATCGGGATCGATTGCCGGTCGCATCGGCTGCTTGCCGCTTGTCATGGTGACATCGTCTGCCGCTAATAACTGTGCCAGACCGAGCCCATTTCCCCATCGATTAGTGGACGCAAGACCAAGTGCCAATGGACCGCGACGTTTTTTGGGCTAACACCTAAAAAAACCTCGGCGCGACTTTTTAGGGCTAAATGTGTTGCGGTCGTAGTCAGTATTGGCGTTTCGTTCGATGCACTTAGCTGCCGAACCAAGTACCAACGTCGATACGAATACGACCATCGAAGCGATGACGCCCAAAGCTAATAAAATTTTTTAGCTGCTCGGTCCATGGCTATTTGGCACTCAGAGGAAGGCGACGTATCGCGATCCGTCGTTCGGTTACGGTGACGGCTGCGCCTTCCGCTAAATCGATTGCCGCTGACTCTTGAACTAGGGTGATAATGCTTGCCACTCGATCGCCTTTCATCCCCTCGATTCGAATTCGAATCACCGAAGGATTAGATGCTTCTGATCGTGCTAGTAACGCATGGAAGTCCGCGTCGAGCGTTACAACCACCCAACCACGCGTGCGACCTTCTTCCAAGATTTCGCTATCGCTGGCTGCCGCCATTCAAAGAGTGCCAACGTGTTCCGATTCGATGCCCATCTCGCGAAGATGGTCGACTGTCGAACGTGCTAAGCCTTGGTCTAGTAAGTATTTCATTAGACGCTGTGAAGTTCGAAGACCTTGTCATCCAGATGAGCAGCCGCGTAGGCCAACGACTGGCGAATATCTTCTTCTTCAAGCTCGGGGTATTCTTTTGCCAACTGAAGACGATCAGGATAGAGGGCAAGTGCTTCAAGTACGCGACGAACCGTCAATCGCATCCCTCGAATGCATGGTTGACCATTCATTTTGGTTGGGTCAATCGTTATTCGGTCTAAAGCAGTCATGATTCCTATCCTGTATTTTGCCAATTGATTCGATGCTCCGATTGTAACCTAACGCCGCTTGCGCCGCGTTAGCAGCTATTTCCCCACGCGAATGTCAGGTGGCTTCGCGCGGGGGCAGACTTGGGAGGCATAGGCTCGGAAAATCATTCTCTTTTTACCTTCGGTATGCTCTACTTGAACGCGCACGGTCAAGCAGAACAAGGCTCTGGGGGGACACAACCATGTTAGGGATAGCCGAGCAGGCAATGTGGGCAGCCGAAATTCATCGGGTGTGTCGGATCGAAATAGACAGCGTCGGTCGCCTGCGGCTCAGTAAAATAAGCACCATGGGCTACTAACCGCCCGATGCTTGCCGTTGGTAGATGGCTTGGATCATCGTTTCCGTGTCCTTGAACTTTTTCGAACCGACGAGCGCCTGTTCGATCAACCGACGAGCATCCGCTTCGTTGTGGCCCAGCACCAACAAAGCCTGAAATGTTTCGTCAACTACGCCCGGCTTCTGGACCTCAGCACCCGGCATTTCGCGACGAACAAGCAGAGCGAATCTTGGCATCTTGCGACGGAGTGTTGCGATAATCTTTTCGGCAGTTGCCGGCCCTACTCCGGGCAACGTCGAGAGCCCTTTGGCATCTTGTTGTTCGATCATGATGGCGGTGTCTTGAACGGGTCGAACCATAGCTCGCAAGGCTTTCTTTACGCCAACACCATCGACGGAACAAAACAATTCGAAAAAATCGCGTTCAATCGTAGTAAGGAAACCGACCAGCTTGGGCATCAATCGACCGCCTTGAGCTGCGTTGCCATCAATGTAGTGAATGGTATGCAACGAAATGCTTTTACCGAGTTCCGCCTGCAGATGCCGCCGCGTGTACTCGGGAATCGCAACCTCGTATTCGAAAGGCGGAATGTTCAACGTCGCACAATCATCGGCGAGTGTTAGCAGCTGTCCCGTGACTTTGGTGATCAAAGTGATTTCCTGGATTTCTTGAGTAGTTCAGCGATAGGACCTGTTGCAAAATGGTGGCACAACGCAATCGCAAGTGCGTCGGCAACGTCCGGTGGATCCGGCAATTCTTTTAGCATCAACTGCTGTTGGATGGCTAGTTGCATTTGCGACTTAGGGGCCCGACCGTTTCCGGTTAGCAGGCTCTTCACTTTGGTCGGTGCATACGAATGCACCGACTTTCCAGAATTGGCGGCCGCCAAACATAATACGCCCCGTGCATGCCCCATTAGGATCGCGGTTCGAGGACGTTCGTAGTGCGAATAGAGCTGCTCGATTGCGACTTCTTCGATCGGAAGACTCTCGAACACTTCCATGATTCCGACATAGAGCTCCTTGAGTCGTACCGCCAAGGGCTGGTCGCGTCGAATTCGAATGACGCCCGCTTCTATGAGTTGTATCTTTGCTCCACTCCGAATGATTCCATAGCCGGTAATGGCTAATCCAGGATCTAGACCCAATATGACTCGGCTTTTATTGGGAGCTGGATCCGGCATCATGCCCCGCATAATATTTTGAAACGAGACAAGCCGCAAACTCCGCATTGCGCACCAGAAGATAGGGCCCCGCGACAGCAGGTACGTTCCATGTTACCCCTTCTAAAACCGACATTTCCGCAATCGCTTGCCCTTGGCTATTGGCCGTTGCGGGAACAAGAACGACACGGCCATCTTCGGTTGTCAACAGTATGTGGCCATTGACGATAATGGACTGTCCATGACCGTAGCGTTTCCCTCGCCATACTCGCGACCCGTCTTTCGGATCGATGCATTCGAGAACTCCATCGCTTAGCCCATAGAGCAGGCCGTCGAACGCAGTAGCGCTTGTGAATTTTGTCTTTAGAACGCGATTGCTCGACCAGACGGTCTCCGCTTTCCAAAACGTCGGATCCGATTCGTTTATTTCAGTCGTGCCGCTGTAAACCAGTTCGATCAACTTGGAGCCGGCGGAATAGCCCTTTCCCAATAGCAATCGACGGTCATCTACTGCCACCGGTTGCGACGAAGATGCGTCGCCGTTGGATTTACTCGGCCAAGGAGTCGACCACAACACTTGGCCATTCATGGCGTTGTGTCCGGTTGCCGAACCCTCGTTGACACTGACGATTTGCCTCACGCCGCAAAGATCTAAGAGCACAGGGGAGGAATAAGCGATTTGCTGATCCCCTCCGGACCAAATCTCATTGCCGGTTTCCAAATCAAATGCAATTAACGATTTTAGGGAACGATCGGTGGATTTCCCTCCAAAAGGAACGACCACTTGGTTGTCAAAAACGAGCGGCGAGCCGCTTCGACCCCAGGATATTGCTTTTTCGGAAGTCTCTTGATCCAGACCAGCACGCTTCAGTAGGTCTTGTTGCCAAATGAGCTTCCCCGTCTGCAGCTCGACACAGGCTACGATCCCCATTGCCGTCTGAGCGAGTACCTTTCCTCCATAGATGGTTGGTGTCGATCGCGGCCCCAGGCCACCAAAAGCTTGCGTATGCCTTCCTGGCGATTTGTGCCTCCATACCACTTTGCCAGAGGCTAGTTCGAATGCAGTCAAACTCTCTTGGTCATCGATTTGTTCAAGTGTAATAGCGAGACCACTAAGAATCGCGAAACTCGACCAGCCAGCACCGATGGGTATTTTCCAAAGTACCGTAGGCAGTTGCAGGTCCCACGCGACCGAGAACTCATCATTTCGAATAATTCCATTGCGGTCCGAGCCCAAAAACTGAGTCGATTCGAATGGGATAGAAACCGAATCTCGCGTTCGAATGACAACGCTGCTGGATCGGTTCGATTCAGCATCAACGTCGATTGTTGGCTTTCTGGACCAAAACTTTGAACGAAAGACGGGTAGCGTTTCGCCCGTAAACCCAACAAACTCAAAGAGCGACCATCCAATCGCTGCGAGCGCAATCGGCGTGAAAAGAAAAATAATTTTTTTTGTCGCCGTCTTCGCAAAGTGAATCCAAACGCTCACGTAAGCGACGATGCAACCAAGGAACGAGATACCGAGTCCTGCGATGTTGGCAAGTTGATGGTCCGTGTCAAAAAGAAACCATCTAGCCAACGGCACCAGGGCGAAAATACTCACGGTAATCCACAGTGAGATAGGCAACCGTTTGGGTTGCCTACCATAGGCCGTTTCGGTTTCAGTTGGGATTTTGCCATCCGTCAAGTTTTGGACAGGCGAAATCATTTACTTCGCTATCAATTTATTGGTGAGCTTGAGAGCATCCACGTAGTCGCGTGCGACGTTGATAACCTCCTGATTGTAGAAGCTAGGATTGTAAATCTTATTTCGTTCGGCTTTGGCCTCGACTTGGTCGTCTTCTTCTTTTTCCGAATTAAGCTCCTTGCGGCGTGCCAGGAAATCGGATTCTTTCAACGAATACGTTTTGTCATCCTTTTGTTTAACATACGCATCAATTTTGGAAAGGAGTTTTTCGAATTCACTGCTTTTCGCGATACGTTGGTCGGCGGCTTGTTGCAACATTATTTTCATAGCACTATCGACCATACGATAGTTTTTGTGTGGTCGAGCAGGAACCTTGTCCACTGGTAGCGGATAGTCGAGGTCGCTTTCCGAAATATCGAGCTTAGCGGTAATGGATGGCAAGACGACGTCGGACGAAACGCCCTCCAATTGAGTGGATCTGCCGTCGGGCAAATAGAACTGTTGAATCGTGAGTTTCAGGGCTCCATAGGATTTTTTGGAATTGGGGCCAAACATATAGGGTGCGAGGTCCATCAGTGTTTGTACCGTGCCTTTTCCGTGTGTTTTTGGGTCGCCTACGATAATTCCTCGTCCATAGTCTTGAATCGCTCCGGCAAAAATTTCGCTAGCGCTGGCACTCATCTGGCTGATCTTGACGACGAGCGGCCCATCCCAGGAGACACCTCGTTCCTCGTCATCGAGTGACTCGACCTTTCCGTCCGGCGACTTGACTTGAACCACGGACCCCTGGTCAATAAAGAGTCCTGTGGTGGATACCGATTCGGGCAGCGATCCACCTCCATTTCGGCTTAGATCCAAAACGACCACATCCACTTTGGATTCTCGGAAGTTTTTGAGGATGGACTTCATATCGGCAGTTGTGCTTCGAAAATTTGCCTTGCCCGATTTCGCACCGTCCATGTCCAGATAGAAACTGGGCAAATTGATATATCCGATCTTGTATGGTGTGCCATCTAGCTTCGTACCGTCCTCGATAATTTCGGAACGGGCAGCGGAGTCCTCGAGCTTGATTAAAGCTCGCGTGATTTCGTAGATTTGGACGTCACCGCCTGCTTTCGTTTTGACGTGCAACTTAACTCGCGTGCCAGCTTCGCCGCGGATCATCTTGACGACGTCCTTTAGTTTCATATCTTGAGTTTCAATTGGCGAGGAGCCATCGTCTTGCGCAACTGCAACGATCTGATCTCCTATCTTGATTCGTCCGTCCAAATCGGCAGCGCCACCCGGAACGAGGGTCTCGACAACCGTTGCACCGTCGTCCGGTCGAAGAGTAGCACCGATGCCTTTGAGTTCCAGTTTGAGATGGACGGTGAAGTCCTCTTGCTCCTGCGGAGCCATGTACGTCGTATGCGGATCAAGGGCATTGGTGAGTGAAGTCAGATAGAGTTCGAGCAACTCGTCGACATCGGTCTGAGATTTCATATTGTAGAGTGTTCGATACCTCTTATGTAGTGCTTCCTTGATCTCGTCTTCGGTCTTGCCATCGGAGCGCATCGATAAAATGCTCAATTTGATGGTCTTTCGCCATCGGTCGGTAATTTCCTTTAGATCTTTGGCATAGCCGATTTCTTTTGCATCTGCTGCGATGGTTTCGGCCACTTTGAAATCATGTTGAGTGTCGATTTGCTGATGAATGATCGGCATGACTTGTTCAAGTCGTTCGAGGTATCGCTTGTAGGCGCTGTAAGCGAACTGGATGTTATTGGCCTTGAGAAGATCGTCCAGCTTCATTTCGTAGGGCTTAAACTCCTCGATGTCCGAAGCCAGAAAATAGGACTTCATTGGGTCAATGTTTTTGAGAAATATTTCAAATCCGTGGGCGGAAACTTCGTCATTAAACTTTGGGTGCAAGATGTGTGCTTGTTCGACAAGCATCCTTACCGTTCGGACGACGGATTTCGTAATGGCGGGTGGCTCGTTCAATTGCGATACGCGTTGTAATTCGTCTGCGAAGAGGTTTGCAGGGATTGCGGCCAAAATCGAGGTGCATAGAATCCCCAAAAACGCTTTCCGATTGGCCTTTTTTCGTATGCTCTGAATTCGCGTGCGCATAATAAATTTCTTGCTAGGATTTGAATTTGGATCAAAAAGTGCGAAAGGCAGACGCCGGATTTCGCCGGTGTCCTGCGAAATCGGTTGCATAAATCCTGCCCAACCGCCTTACTTTATCACAACTCAATGGTAGGAAATCCGTGTTGGGAAGGCAACATGGATCTAAATATGCCTAAAATGTCGTTCCTCAAGCCCCCACACCCTGTGGCAAACGGAGTTAGTATCATGGAAATTCACGTAGGACAGTTCACGTAGGTCCGGCTGTCCTCAGCTGGACAACAAGCAGTTTTCCACCCTTGTTGGCTACGTCAGCCTACGTGTTGCTCCATTACCTCGCTCATAAAAAACCGAAGAAATTGTCGAAAAAGGGCTTCCTGCAAATGAGCGACGAGCGTAAACGAAAACTGAAGTCCATTCTTTACGCTATCCGCGAACTAGTTGATTTTTCGTCGGAGGGGGCAAAGCAGGTATGTCGCGATGCGAATGCTGCCTATGTTACCAAGGTCTTAAATCAGTTGACACGCGACGGATTGCTCAGCCGCGTAGAAAGAGACAAGCAAGAGTTTTTTCGGTGGGTCAGCAACCCCTCATGCACCCCGGACAACTGGATCGATAGCCAAGTCTACGGTGAGCAAATCAAGCAATCACCGGAACAAGATCGACCGCGTGAACAACTATTGCGAGACGGAGCAGCCAAACTAACCGATGCGCAACTGATCGCAATCCTGATTCGGGTAGGCGTCGTCGGCGAGTCCGCAATCCAAGCTGGGCGAAAGCTTTCCAATCGATTCCCAGACCAGCGCGTCCCTCAATTGGCTGACGCCAGCTTGGCGGAATTGCGAGATATTAGCAAAACCATTAGAAAAGACAGCTACGCTCAAGTCATGGCTGGCATTGAACTTGGACGGCGAGTTGCCCTGATTCAAGACCAGCAACCGCGACCGCCGGACCGCATTCAAGGCTCTGACGATGCGATTCGATATTGCATGCGGGTCTTTAGGCGTCTTGCGATCGATGGCAAGCAAGAGGAATTTCACATCGTAACCTTGGACACACAACACGGGCCAATCAACTCCCATTTGATCACGGTTGGAACCCTCGATGCGAGTCTTGTTCACCCAAGAGAAGTTTTCCGAGCCGCAATTCGCGACTCCGCATCTGCTATTCTATTGGTTCACAATCACCCGTCCGGCGATCCTACCCCAAGTCGTGAAGACAAGGCGGTAACGGATCGATTAGTACAAGTAGGTGATGTCGTCGGTATCCGTGTTCTAGACCATATCATCGTGGCCAAAGAACGTGGTCGAAGCATTATGGCAGAAAGGTAGATTAATTATGGTTCACAAGTTTGCAATTCGAGTACTCTGTTTACAAGGTTTGTTCGTCGGTTTTCTAGGGCTGGCTGCTGCACAGGAGGAGCCTAAAGCCGTTTCGTTTGCCATGATTGATGGCAACGGGCCCGATTGGGTTTCGCTTGGCAAGGAAGATTTTGTTAGAGCAAACTGCAACGAAGACACCTGGGTTTGGGACGGTTCGACCGTTCACTGCACTGGCAAACCGATTGGAGTACTCCGTTCAGCCAAGAAGTACAAGAACATTGAATTCGTGGCCCATTGGCGGCATCTGTCGGTTGCTGGTAATTCAGGTTTCTTTCTTTGGACACCAGAAGAAGTGCTTGTCGATTTACCATCCAATAAACTTCCAGGAGCCGGGATCGAAGTCCAGGTACTCGACAACGGGTACACTCAGCAATATGAAAAATCTTCTGGCAAAAAAGCGATTTGGTTTTCAACAAACGGGGATATCTTTCCAGTCGGAAAATCCAAGCTGAAACCATTCCCTCCTTTGTCACCCGACGGCTCGAGAAGCTTTCCTAAATCGAACCATAGCCTCAGTTCGCCGGCTTGGAATCACTACTATGTTAGGGCAATCAATGGCGAAGTCCGACTTTGGGTCAATGGCCATGAAGTTTCTGGCGGCAGTGACGCTTCGCCGGCCGAAGGATTCCTTTGCCTTGAATCCGAAGGGGCTCCGGTTGAATTCAAAGATATCAAAATTCGCGTTTTGCCTTAAATACTTGCGTTTCTTGCTGGTCTGATGAAAACCGCGTATCCCAGTTGATTAATGGCTTTTCCACTAACCCGACGCGTTAGCGAGGGAAAGTTTCAAGCCATCGCTAACGCGTCGGGTTAGTATTTTCATCAGGCCAGGGCCATGCTTCTTTATCGAAAATGGTTCACGTGCGAGTCCTAGAACTTTTTGCTGGTATCGGGGGATTCGCGGCAGCATTTCCAGATCTTGAAATTGTCGAAGCCATCGACATCGACCAGAGCGCACGGGAAGTTTACTCGGCGAATTTCAAGCACTGCTACTCTGTTAAAGAGATTGCTAGTCTCCCCTTGGAATGGTTCTCATGCCACCGTGCCGACTTTTGGTGGATGAGCCCTCCCTGTACTCCGTTTACCCAACGTGGCGCTCGGCGCGATCTAAAAGACCCACGTTCCGATGCCATTCGGCATCTGATCCATGTTGTTGCCTCGCTCCGTCCTCCTTTGGTTTGTATAGAGAACGTGATCGGTTTTGAAACGTCCCAAACGTATCAACATTTGCATGATCGATGGCAGCAGGTCGGTTATCATCTACATACATACACGATTTGCCCGTCAGCTCTCGGCTGGCCCAATCGTAGACCCCGCGTCTATTGCATCGCATCATTAGAAAGCCTCCCCGAAATACCAAAGCCGATTTTAGCGCCAAGATCGCTAAGAGAGATCGTCGACAAAAACATTACGCCCGAAACGCACGCAACCCTCTGGCTCGAAACGAAAACCGTCGATCGTTATTTCGATGCGATGGATCGAGTCTCTATGGCGAACGAATCGGCTATGACCGCTTGCTTTGCGTCCTCTTATGGCAAAGCCATCGTGCGATCAGGCTCGTATTTGGAAACACCATCCGGTTTCCGGCGATTTTCTCCTCGCGAAGTAGCTCGTTTGCTCGGCTTTCAAGATAATTTTCACTTGCCCGATACTTTATCTATTCAAAGGCAATGGCATTTGCTTGGTAATTCACTTTCCTTACCAGCCATCCGGCATTTGATAGCTCGGATTATTCATTAGCCGCAGAGGGTTCGCTCAATACAAGCCCATTCCTATTCCCCCATTTCCCTGATCGCTTGCTCGATGATTCCGCATGCAGAATCGATGTGCTGTTCCGTTGTGACACCTGGTGGCGGCAAGAACCGAATTCTGTTTGGATTGCTGCCTGCCAAGAAGCCCATGAGGCCTAAATTATAGAGTCGCATGAGCATGTCTTTCGCAACGTCAGCTTCACCGTCCCCGGGCGTGAATGCGATCATCATTCCCTCGCCGTACGGACCACTAAGTTTGCCAGGATACTTCTTTGCCAATTGTTCGAGCTTGCTTTTGAAATATTGATGGCGACGCACATTCCAGCCATTTTGACCAAAGCACTTCTTCGATTCCAGTTCATCTAGAATGGCGAGTCCACACCGTATCGATGCCGTTGCGCCAGTAAAGGTTTGAGAAAGAACCGGTTCTTTGGGTTTTAATCGATCACCGTAAAGTGTTGCGCAAACCTGTGTGATTTTGCCTAGCGTTACCAAGTCAGCATAGGCGTCGAGACCAAAGTGCTGGAACGCAAATGGTTGGCTTAATCGGGAAAACGTTTGCACTTCATCAAAGATTACGAGTACTTTGTGTGCTTGGCAAATTTTGCATAGCTCCTCAAAGTACGGTTTGGTGCCTGGATAGTACCCCCCCTCGCCTGCCACTAGCTCTATCCAAAGGCAGGCATATTCGCCAGGGTGGCGTGCCAGCAACCTTTTTAGCGTTTCAATCGCACCTCGCGTTGTTCCCTCGGGATCCGCAGGATGGAACATCGGAATAAAATCCACATCGAGCGTCTTAGGAAGGCCAGCACGATAGGCGGGGCGATCTGTTAATTGGGCAAGTGCAAGGCTTCGACCGGCAAAGCAATTGTCCATGCAGATCACTCGGAAAGCTGGGAAACGATTGTGGAACGCGATCTTCAGTGAGTTTTCATTTGCCATCGCGCCACTGGTACTGAGCAAACAATGATCGAGCTTGGCCCCATGCTGATTGGCAAGTCCAAGCAACCTTTCACACATTGCCAACGAGCCCGAATTGTGTTGGAGATTGCCTTGCATGACGGTATCCTCGAGACCCGCGTCTACGGTCGCAGCCAACATTGCCGGATGGCTATGCCCCAACCCATGAACTCCAATCCCAACAATGAAATCTAGCTTGACACTACCATCTCCAAGTTCAACAAAAGGTCCGTTGCCAATTCCACTTGTGATGTAGGGGAAATAGGGAGCACCACCTCGAGCAACGGCAAGCCGCGCTAACGCTTCTTGATATTGCGGCACCAGTACGGGATCTGCCGAACGCACGGCGTCAATCGTCGAACTGTATTCCTTTAAGGCAGCGGCAAGCAACTCTTTGGCTTTCCCAATTCGCGGATCGGCCATGAGTTTGCTGGATATGAGCTCGGTTTGCTTGGTTTTTCCCGTTTGCTCAGATGTCCCGAATTGCAGTGACAGCGAATGAAGGGATTTTTCCATGGGGCGATGTCGAAGGTTGGTGGAATGATCTGCCTAAAACTCTGACAAGCAAGCCTGTCAAAAGGCTCGTTATCCTAGCATGATCCACCAAAAGAGTGAACGGTACCCAAACCGCGATCGGCGACTCACGTAGGTTCGGCTGTCCTCAGCCGAACATGCTAAGCTGTTTTGCTGAAAATCTAATGTCCGCCTGAGGACAGGCTGACGTACGTGAGTGCTTTAGTACACTTCGATTGTCTTTACCGCTCCGGCTCCTTGGTTGGTTGCCTCATCGAGACAACGCCAAGCCGCTTCTATAAGCTGAGCGATTTTAAACGACTTCAAGGGCGCGTTTACCAATGCCACTCCAGCTACCAGCGGCTGTGCCGTATGCGTGACCAATGTCGACTCCGCATCGGCATTATTGAACTTGGCAAAGGAATCGCGTATCCATTGCGAGAGTTCCGCTCGCTCGACATCATGGAAGACCCACGTTAACTCGCTATCGTCACTGATAAAACCTCGTACATTGTTCGCTTCGCCATGGGCATCCATGTACTCAATGAATTGGGATTGCTGGATTTGCAGAAAGAAGTCGGCATGGAAATTACCGAAGCGGAGCAAAACTAGACGGAAGTCAATTAAAATCTAGATCGGTTTCCTAGCGCGGTACAAAAGAACTGAAAGTAATCGGGAGCATTGGATTCTATGGATTTGCGTTTCTAACGATTGTAAGGATCGCAACATCGCTCGCTTTGGGTCGCTGGCGCTATTTGGCTCCGCGAAAGAATGAAAACCGCGAAAGAATGAAAAAACGCCACTTTCGTCGAGCAAAAGGCGACACTTGTTTTCCCTACGATGCTTAAGCGAGATTTTTAGATTGCCAACGATCGCTTTGACGAGTGCGACAGGTGTGACTGAGAAGAGCACAAGACTGTGCCAGTCAGCACACAAAAAAAACCGAAGGCGGATTGGTCGGGGCCCTTGCTCAAGCAGAAGTTAACGTCTCAATTGTGTCTTAGCCAGCTCCACTAATGAGACTTCTCGGTGAACACGATTGTCCTTATTAATACGAAATGGAGTGGGATTTGAATTCGCCGCTTATCGAACAGTATCGACTTTTACCAGAGACAACCCGTCGTACGTTGCAGTTTTGGTCCATCCACCATGAACCCATTGGGCGGCACCAATTTCCAAAACTGATTCCTCATCTGAACAATCAGGTTTCCAAGGAGTTTTGCCTCCAGTTCAAAGACATAAACGCCGTTGTTGCTTCTCTGATCAGCAACGGACTTCTCTTCGATCCCAAGATGGCTGGGATGGTCGTCCATAAAGACCTACAGGACTATGTCGTCCAAGATTCCATTCGCGACAAGACTTTCGAACCATACGCTACCTTCGTTCAAAGTGACAGAGTTTCTTACCAGAGTTTTCAAACTTATGGATATTGGGGGCGTCGCATAAGGGATTTGCGAATCGCATTCTACAGGAATGACGTTGATGCGATTGGCAAGGCCAAACTCCTAACCCCAGTTGATTTGGCAGGGTCTGAGCATTCGTGCAACGTACTGAATCCGTTCAACCAGGAGATCTTCGGTGGCTTAGCGGCGACGCTCCAGAATTCCTATCTCAAGGATGTATTGTCAAACAGCTATGTATCTGGGTTCGGAGACAAACAAGTAGTTCAGTTAGCTGCGGCTTTTCCCTTTGAGCTAACTGATGCAGACGGGCCACTAGTCTCGATGTTGTGTTCTGTCTATTTGGCGTCCGGAGATTCCAAGGCCTTGCAAGAACTAGCGAGCAAGACCAACGGGAGGTATCTGGAGCTGATAGCTTGCCAGTCTTTGCTCGCCGGGAATTGGGGCCAGGCTTTGATCGAGTTCGAAATCGCAATCAAGTCGATTCGTAAGACGACAGGTAGGCGGAAAATCGCGATCGATCAGTTACCGGGAGTCATGCATGCTCTGCTCTATTTCTCTCAGAAGTCGACTGTTAATCGCAAAAAAATTTCAGACATTGCTGACGTCATGATACAGGACTGGCCTGATGAATACGACAACCTGGGCAGTCTGCTAAGGTCCGCAATAAAATTCCAGGAAGGCATTCAATCCTCGAATACGTTCTCGGTGTGGCTAATTGATCGAGTATCCATGAGAACGAATCTCCTGACAAACTTGGTCGCATTCTATCTTTGGAGTTGGCTCGTTCCTGAGTCCAATTGCCCCGTCAAGGTGCAAGACCTGCAAGAGATGGAAAGTAAATATCGTTCGCTAGGCTTCTATTGGCTACAATCGGAAGCAACAAAGCAACTTGCCTTGTTAAACGCGGTTCCGACGAACTCGATCAACTCAGCGACGACGCCCGAAGAGGTTGCCTTAGCGCTTGAGATTAGTCAGCGGCCTTCGTTGCTGGAAATGATTCAAGCAGAGCCGGTTTGGCTTAGACCGCTCTCCGCACTTCGAAAACTTGTAGAATCCAACACCGTTACGACAAACGTTTCCAACGAGCGTCTCGTCTGGGAATTCCAGTCGAGCGTGAGCGATTTCAAGCTTGTTCCGTTTATCCAAAAGAAAAGCAAATTGGGCTGGACGGTTGGACAAAGGGTATCGCTCAAGAGACTCTATGAAAGTCAAACGGCTGCAACGCCCCTCGCGTGCCTTACCGATCAAGACCGTGCGCTCATTCTGACACTCCAGCCGAAATCGCAATTCGACAGGTATGATCGATATCCTGAAACCACTTACGAGTTTAAAACAAGACCCGCTGCCGAAGCGTTGATCGGTCATCCGCTGATCTTCTCGGCAACCGATCGGAATCAACAGATCGAGATTGTCAAACGCGAGCCAAATATGTTGGTGCAGCGTTACAAGGGAATGATTCGTATTTGCCTAGAGCCGGTGCCCAACGAAAGCGATGTTCTGTTCATTCCGGAGGCTCCGAATCGCGTAGGGTTATGCATCTTTTCGCCTCGGCATCGAGAAATACATCGCATTATTGGAAATGAGCTTCTGTTGCCTGATCAAGGTTTACCGGCGGTTGTGGAAACACTCCAGTCGATTGCAACCCTGATACCGATTCATTCGGAAATCAGCGGGATGGCGGCATCAGGCGAAGCAATTGAGGCGGATCCTCGCACGCATTTGCATCTTTCCCGCAAAGGAGATGGAATGGCGATTCAGATGCATGTACAGCCGTTCGGTGCGGATGGACCGTATTACCGTCCTGGCATTGGCAGCAAAAATCTCATGACGGAGATCCAAGGCAAAACCATGTCGACTAAGCGATCGTTCAAGGACGAGCTTGCGTGCCTTCACAAGATTTTCGAATGGTGCCCAATCCTTGAGTCAGAGACTAGCATCCAACTCGACTTCGAACTGGGTTCTATCGAAGAGTCGCTGGAGTTCTTGCTGCAACTGAAGCCGCTGGTCGATTCGCAACAGGTGACCGTCTACTGGCCTCACGGAAAGAGCATTCGCGTATCCAAGGAAGCATCGCCTGCGATGATGCAATTACATATCAAGAAGGATAGAGATTGGTTTGCGGTCTCAGGTTTGCTTCAGGTCGACCAGGGGTTGACGGTCGACATGATGAAATTGATCGAGCTCATTGAATCTAGTCCATTGCGGTTTGTTGCGTTGGACGATGGACAATTTTTGGCGTTGACGGATGAACTACGGCGCAAGCTCAATCAACTTAAAATGTTTTCCGAACGTCGTCAAGACAAGCTGCGATTTCCGAGTATTCGAATAGCAGCCCTGGAAGATATCAACGAGGTTTTTTCGATTCGCGCCGACGCGCATTGGAAGAAATGCGTTGAGCGATGGAAGGATTCCAATGCGCTGACTCTAACCTTGCCGGATACGTTTCAAGGCGAGTTGAGAGACTATCAATTGGAGGGATTCCAATGGCTGGGCAGGTTGGCGGCCTGGGGGGCCGGCGCGTGCCTAGCAGACGACATGGGGCTCGGCAAAACGATCCAGGCATTGGCATTGCTTTTGCATCGAGCCGCAGATGGTCCCGCTTTAGTCGTGGCACCGACCTCTGTCTGCTTTAATTGGATACGCGAAGCCAATCGCTTTGCACCGACCTTGAATGTCAGGCAATTTGGAGGCGGAGATCGCGACGCTTTCTTCAACAATCTCGGCCCCCGCGACCTCATGGTCTGCAGTTACGGTTTGCTCAATTCGGAAGCCGAACGCTTTCAAAAACAGCCTTGGCACACATTGTTGCTCGACGAAGCGCAAGCCATTAAGAATTTCGCAACCAAACGATCGCAGACGGTTATGAACTTACAAGCTGACTTTCGGATCATCATGACCGGAACGCCTCTTGAAAATCATCTCGGAGAGGTTTGGAACCTCTTTCATTTTATTAATCCAGGTTTGTTAGGTTCCCACGAACAATTTCAAAAGCAATTCGCGATCCCAATTGAACGCGATCAATGTCGAGCGACGCAAGGAGCCTTGAAACGCTTAATTCAACCTTTTATTCTTCGACGAACCAAGACCCAGGTTCTGGATGAACTGCCGTCGCGGACCGAAGTCACGGTGCATATTGAGTTGAGTGAAGACGAGAAAGCGCTCTACGAAGCGATCCGGCAGCGAGCCGTGAAGAAACTTGCCGAGGCTCAAGATACGGCCAAACGCGGTGAATCGCAGTATTTGCAAATGCTAGCCGAGATCATGAAGCTACGACGAGCCTGTTGCCATCCGCAATTGGTACTCGAGGGCAGCCAAATAGCCAGCGCCAAGCTGACTCAGTTTTCGGAAACGATCGACGAGCTAATCGAAAATCGTCATAAAGTGCTAGTGTTTAGTCAGTTCGTTGGTCATCTAGAGATCCTGCGAGCAGAACTCGATCGCAAGAAGGTCGCTTATCAATATCTTGACGGGAGCACGCCGGCTAAAGATCGGCAAGTCCGAGTCGATGCGTTCCAGTCGGGCCAGGGCGATGTGTTTTTGATCAGCCTCAAGGCGGGTGGTACAGGATTGAATCTTACCGCCGCCGACTATGTGATACATATGGACCCGTGGTGGAACCCGGCCGTCGAAGACCAAGCGTCCGACCGTGCGCATCGCATGGGCCAAAAACGCCCGGTTACGATTTATCGCTTCGTTTGTCGAGGAACGATCGAAGAACGTATCCTCGAGCTTCATGCAAGAAAACGGGACTTGGCGGACGGATTGCTGGAAGGCACCGAGCTCACTGGCAAGTTGAGCGCCGAAGAGCTAATGCGATTGATCCGTTTCGACGGATAGTCCCAGTGGGCTGTGCCGAGACGTTAACGAGGGCGAGTTGCGTTGGCGTTTCCTGGTGGTGTAGGCTGTTGTGCTTTCCTAGCGCTTGGCTGCCCCGTGGGTGCTGGCGCCCTGGTCGCCTGTTTCGGAGCGGGTTTCGCAAGCAACTCATCAAGTGCGTCTTCCATCGCTTTACTAAAATGCGATGTCCGCTTTGCAACCTTGCCATCGCCGTCGATCAAGATCGTGACTGGTACGCTCAGTACTCCAAGCCCTACCGCCAAATCACTTTCAAAGCCACCTTGTTCTTGAACTTGAGGCCATGGAAAGGACTTGCCGCTTTGCAGGAATTCAGCAGCCACCCGCGCATCGGTATCTAGATTGATACCAAGGATCTGCAGATTCTGTTTTGCATACTTGGCTTGGATTTTTCTTAGTTCCGTCATATCAGCCTTGCAAGGGCTACACCAAGATGCCCAATAGTGAACGAGGATGGGGCTTTTCGCCATGCTCTTGGTATCAATTTGCTTGCCATCAAGCGTCTTTCCTGATATCCGAAATTGTCGTCCCTCGAGACTGAGTCTGTCGATGGCTCCCTTAGCTTTCCTGCCTTGAATGGTTTTCGAAAACCTTGACGCGACCTTGTTGTACCACTTCTCTGCCTCGGGTTCGTCACCTGCCAATTCGTGGTTTAGTCCGATTTGAATCATGGCATCGGCGGCGTCACTGCTATCGGGATAGTCGCGGGCAAAATCCTCAAGCTTCGCCATGTATTCCACTTGGAGTCTCGCAAAATCGACCTTTTCGCCAATGCTCTTGAGGGTGTAGTCGGTGCTCAGTAGTCGATAGGCCACGTACGGAACAAGCTCTTTCCCCTTGGGCAGGTTGCCAAGTTGGGATTCAAGTTGTCGCAGTTTCGCAACTCCCTCGGGATATTCTCCTGCCTGTGCCGCTGAACTAATAGAGTCAGCAAATTGCCGGACCCAGAGTTCCATTTGGTCCGTCCCTTGGGTAGCTGCTACCAACTTTTGCAATACGATGGCTTTATCGCCATGAAGCCGGCTTCGGTCTCCAGTCTCCTCTTTGATCTCGCCTTCGATTTTTTCGAGCGCAGTGAGAAGCCGTTGTACCTCTTGCGACATCCCGCTCTCCGAAGTCGAGTTGCCAATTCGATTGCTCGCTGATGCGGGAAAAAACAATCCGCTATCCGCCAAAACAGATCCGTCGCTGATCGTACGAGGAAGATCGGCGAGACGCCATGCGTTTTCGATTTGAACCAGTGTTCCAATCATTAGCTGCTGGCTGGTTCCCTCGTTGTCAACGATCGCGATGACGTTTTCATAGGCTACGATGTCTTGCGAAGCCCCTTCTGTACCAGCCGGCACGATCCCAGGTTTGTCAGCTGCGAAATGCGCCCACTTGGTACTTACATTGATCATTTTTTGGCTCTTCGCGAATTCCGCAAAGCCCTTCTTGGCCGTATCAAGCCGGGTTGTTAGCTGATCCCCTTTGTCCTCACCCAACCCAAGTATCTTGAGTTCTGCGTCCGATACGAGGAGCCTTCTAAACCTCTCATCATCCCGCATCTTGATCGCTTCGACGATCTCCATAGTCACTTCTTCAGCAGAAATAACTTTCCAAAGCTCAATTTTGCCATCTTCGTTCTGATCTATTCCCCAGCGTGTACCTGATGTGCCTAGCCAACGGTATTGGTCTGAGGCACCATTGAAATCGCTGTCGATGTCACGATAGACCTCGATTCCGTCTTTATAATAACACCATTGATCCACCTGCTGGTCGCCATTCCGGTCCGCAAAACGACGAAGCGGTTGGCCATCCGGGCTGTAGATGACTAGCCCCTCAAACCCCTTTCGTGTTTCGTACTTGCTCGTGCACGAATCGACATCCGCTTCGGCTACTTTGTCATAGGCAACGTTGCTTTGGCGAGGTGAATAACCCAACCCCTTGACCGCGAGTGGATCGCTCTCTGATGCAAAGCCAGTGGTCAGACAGATCGTGTTAAAACAGATCGTGCCGACCATGCTCGCGGACGAAACCCATCGAACGCCTGTAGCAATCCATCGTCCCAATTGTACTTTGCTAATTTGACTCATTCACCTAGTTCCTTTTTCGTTCGATATTGCGTTGCCGAACAACCTCACTCAAGCATGTGACGAATAACTCTATCGTCCAATCAATCGTTACACTTTGCGCAAGTCCAACAAAAGGACTAGGCAATTTTCTAGATTGTTTCTGTACCTAGCTCTCGCGGCTTAACCAAACCTCGCCACTTCCATAACTTTACATTCGCCCAATCGTCCGGCCACTTTCCATCCGGCGATGAAGGAGTCAGAATTGCTAATGCACCCGTAGGCATCGCTACCTCACACCCAGCAAGATTGCTAGCTAATATTTCCATGCCTGGGTTGTGCCCTAAAACCATAACACCGTTTCCGGATGAACAGACTTTTGCATTGCTTTGGACAATAGACAGAATGAGCGAATCAGAGGCCAGGTACAGTTGGTCTTCGATGCTCACTTGGGGCAGTGCAAGTGTTGGGGTTGCTTTCCGCAACGTGGCCCACTTTTGCAGCATCAAGTCGAGCGTTTGTTGTGTTCGGATCGCACTGCTACAAAGCACAATATCTGGCAGAAGATCTTGCTCTACAATCCATTGTGCCATGATTGGGGCGGTCGATCGGCCTCGGGAATTGAGCGGTCTTTCCTTGTCGCCAAGTCCGGAGTCCTTCCAATCACTTTTCGCGTGACGCATAAGAAGAAGCTGTCGTGTCATGTCAGCATCCTTTTTTTTGATAGCAATTGGCGAAATAAATGTCAGCCTGGGGAATTGTCAGCCTGGGTACAGGCTGACCTGCGTGTAGGTTCGTCTAACGCCCAATAAAGGGCTTGCTCGCTTGCCCAGTCTGAGGGGCATAGTAAGGATTGGGTTGGCCGGTCTGCGGTATTGGATACACGGGAGGCTGGCCCTGGACATAGCCAGCGGGTGGAGCGGTATAGCCCTGTGGAACGCCAAGGCCAGGTTGGGCCCCATTTGAAGAAAGTGGCACGCCAACATTCGGACTCGGCTGGATTGGCTGTCCTGGTTGTCCTGGATAGGGATACGCTTGGTAAGGCTGCTGAGGAAACTGTTGCGAATACTGCTGCTGTGGAATCTGCTGCTGTGGAATCTGCTGCTGTGGATAGGACTGCTGTGGATAGGGCTGCTGCTGTGGATAGGGCTGTGGGTAAGGTGGGCATGCACTCTTGCTCGCGCATCCCGACCAGGCCCCAAAATGGAACAAAGTGGCCGATAACAGCAATAGTTTTTGAATCTTCACGATCGCAACCTCATTCACGTAGGTCAGCCTGACCTCAGGCTGACAATTCACTCTTATCGTCTCGGACGACGTCCGACGGAGGACAGCGTGAGCTACGACGAATCGATCGTCGCAGATTTCTCAACTTGACGTCTACAGCAATTTCCAATCGACTGAGAAACCGCTAGATTGGATGAATTGTCGATTGATCCGATTCCCTTGCACCCGCCAAATTCATGACTCGACACGCTCTTTGGGCTGTTTCTCCTATCGATGGTCGCTATTCCCATCAAACCACAGAACTATGCCCTTTTTTTTCTGAAGCCGCACTTATCCGGTATCGACTTCGAGTCGAAACAGAATACTTGATCGCTTTATGCAATTTGCCATTACCGCAGCTAAGTAGCGTATCGCCGGCTCTTTTCCCAAAACTCCGCAGCACTATCTTCGAAACTTTTACGGAAGCCGACGCTGAGAAAATAAAGGAAATCGAACGCACTACCAACCACGACGTCAAGGCAGTCGAGTACTTCATGAAAGACAAACTCGACCAACTTGGTTTATCCGAAGTCAAAGAGTTCGTACACTTCGGACTCACCTCGCAGGACATCAACAACACGGCAACGCCTCTGCTGCTCAAGGAAGCGCATTTCTCGGTGCTTCTTCCTGCATTGGGAATGGTGAGGGAGAAATTGAATGCCAGGGCAGTCGAGTGGGATGCTGTTCCGATGCTTGCCCGAACGCATGGACAACCAGCCTCGCCCACTCGACTTGGCAAAGAGATCCGCGTCTTCTGCGAACGCATTCAACAGCAACAGCGGTTGCTGGAACAAATCCCGTTCTCGGCCAAGTTTGGTGGCGCAACAGGCAATTTCAACGCCCATCATGTTGCCTACCCAGAACACGATTGGAACGCGTTCGGAAATCAATTGATTGCGTC
>CAMDKL010000054.1 GCA_945900945.1 Pirellula staleyi DSM 6068 | reverse complement strand
GAAGACCGAACCCGGTACCCAGACACTTTGGATCGGACTGCAACGTATGCACGATTTCGCAAATTGTTACGATTCTTTCGGCCCGCCCAGTCGACAGCCAAAAGGCACTTGTGTGGTACGATGAGCCCGTTGGGCTGGGCTAGGTAAATAACCGGGGCTTTGCCCCTAAATCGAATAGCGCAACTTCAAAACTGGCGCTTCGGGCTTGTATTTCCTCTCGCCTAAAAGCGGCGGTTCATAAATAGGCTGTATTCATAATCGCACATTCGATCCGGTCCTGTGCGGAGCGGAACGACAAATCCATTCGTAATGGCCGTTTGTCGGATGATGGTTTGGACTCCAACGAGAGTGTTTAACAAATCAATCCGGTTGGCAAAGTTTCCATATCTTAGAAACTCGGAACCATTCGCTAAGTTGGGTGCCGTGGATCCTACGATATCGGCATCGTTGAGCGAACTCGTATAATGCATCTCTCCTTGAAATCCGAACGAATTGACGATTCGATTGCGATCATTCTGCCACAGCCACTTTCCGGCGGCTAAGTTGGCTCGGATGAGAATTTGCTGATCGATACGTCCCTGCAGATTGAAAGCGGAAATCGGTTGGTTATCGACGAATGCGTTTCCGCTTGCATTGATTCGCGACTGATTAAGCGGCACGTCTAACTGTAAAAATGTCATGCAATACGTGGACGAACTTGGTCGAAAAACAGAAGCTAGAAAAGGCGTAAGATTAACCGTGTCGTTTGAAAGCCGTGTGTTCATCGAAAATCGAAACGGAAAATCGGTGCCGACTGGGTTTCCTGCCGGACCGTACCTTTGAAAACGATCGTCGTCGATATTCGTTCGAATATTAACGTTAGGTGCTGTCGGCAAGTTCAATGCAGGCCCTGCTGACCAATACCAATTTTCGGTTTGATAAAAGGCTAGCTTGTAAATGAGGCCAAGGTTTCCGACGGACACATCCGTGTCATTCAATGGGAATGACGTAACAGGTCCCGTCGTCTGCGAAATGTTAAGATCTGATGCAAGCTGGGAATTGATCGGTAGACGTACATCCAACGAACTGTTTTCCGTGAGCCTGCGTTCAAGGCCAAACGTAAATATATTGATATCCAAACTGTTCTGTCCGCCGATGGGAGCATAACTAAAAACGTCGATCTCGGAGGCGTTGTGAAAATGGCGGTAGTTGACATAAACTCGGTCCGCAACAATCGGGCTGTTGTTCTCTGCGATGTTGAGGCGGCCTCTGCCAAAACCTGGATGATCTACTTGGACAGACGGACTACTAGGGGCTCCTGGCTGAGGCCGAATTGAACCTTCGCCGTTTGAGATGCCACCAATTTGAAGTGTACCTCCGCCTCCTGCCGTTGTATCACCTACCATGTAGGGGACATTGGATAGGCTGGAAAAGCTGCTCTTTTTCGGAGGACTTGTCCCGAGTTGCGAGACTTGCCGATTGAGGCTGCTATTCTGCAGTTGCTGAGCATTGCTAGTAATTGGCGGTATCGGACGGCTTTTGTTTGTTTCGGGAACTGCTTTTCCCGATTCATCCTTGGGATTCGCGATGTCGATTGCGGCTTTAACCCCATCGGTTCCTTGGTTCGGGTTGGATACTGCGGGCGTTTGCGCTACGACGGAATGGCATACAGTGGCACTTAAGAAAGCAATCACGAAATTCCAATTGAGCATTCGCAAGGACATGTTTAGACTCGCTAGCATTAGACAAGACCGTAGACGTACCACACCATATTTTGGCTATCGGCATAACCCATGCGATTAGTAAAGCTCATTTTGGCTTCAGGAATTGATCAGCAAATACCACCTGGATATTCTCAATAGTGAAGCTTGTTACATTGAATCGGCTGGTATACTGAGAAATTATCCTCCCGTGTTGTATTTGGGGTTCTCAGAAGGGAACGTACTCATGAACTTTGGTCGGCTGCTGACCTGCTTGCTGTTCGCAATTGCCCCGTCGCTTATGCGTGCATCGCTGAACGCTGACCAGATCGATACGGAAGCAGGCATCGCGTTCTTTGAATCGAAAGTCCGGCCTGTGCTGGTCCAACACTGTTATAGTTGTCACTCGGCCGAGGCGGGCGAGTCGGAGGGTGAACTTCAGCTCGACACGCGAACCGCGATTCGCAAAGGTGGCGATCGTGGACCGGCTGTTGTCCCTGGCGATCAGCAGGCAAGCTGGCTATTAACAGCTATGTTGCATGCTGACATCGATCTAAAAATGCCACCGAAGCGGGAACGGCTACCTGAGGCGGTCATTGCCGATTTCAAAAAATGGATTGAGATGGGCGCCCCTGACCCGCGAGATGGCGATGCGGCAGCAGGCATTAAAATTTGGAAAAAGGCCGGTCGCGACTTCTGGTCCTATCAGCCCCCGAAGAGTTCCATACCGCCGCTTGTGACGGATGTCATTTGGCCCAAAGTGAGCCTCGACAACTTCATCCTCGCCAGACTGGAGGAGAATGAACTTAGCCCGTCGCCCGATGCACAGCCTCAAGTACTGTTGCGGCGGTTGCATTTCGATCTGGTTGGACTGCCGCCATCACCCGAGGAGCTGTCCCGGTTTCTAGTTCGAATGAACGCCGATGGCATAGACGCCGCACTGGCTGATGAAGTGGACGAGTTGCTGAGGTCGCCGGCGTTCGGAGAGCGCTGGGGACGGCACTGGCTGGACGTCGCGAGGTTCGGCGAGTCGAGCGGCACAGAAGCGAATATATCTTTCCCCTATGCGTGGCGATACCGCGATTACGTGATCGATTGCGTGAACGAGGATAAGCCCTTCAATCGATTCCTCCTCGAGCAGGTGGCTGGCGATCTGCTCGCGTATGACAGCAATGCCGAAAGGGCGCGTTTATTGATCGCTACCGGATTCCTGGCCATGGGCCCCAAAAAACTCGATTCGGTCGATCAACGTCAGTTCCATGCAGACGTCATCGACGAACAAATCGATACCGTGACACTAGCGATTATCGCCAATTCAGTCGCTTGTGCCCGCTGCCACGATCATAAATTCGATCCCTTCTCCATGACGGATTACTACGCGCTGGCCGGGATCTTTGCCAGCACCAAAACTTTCTTTGGGACCGCTGTCTCTCCTTCGAACCGAATCGGTGGTGATCCGTTACTCCTCCCGGAGGTCGAAGGACAGAAGATCCTGCATCCCTCGCTTCCACGGAAGAGAGTCGAAGCGTTGAGAAAGCAACTGGTGGAACTTCGCGCCGAGCAGGTCCAGATGGATGGCGCAATGAAGGCGGTGTTTAGCGGGAATAAACCAATAAAGACGTTTACCCTTCAGGATGCGTTACGCATCTTTTGGCAAACGGGAAGTGTCGAAGGAGAACTGGAAAAAGTTTCGGATTCCGGCGAAGCCCTCCCTTTAACCATGGGCGTTCTCGAGGCAGATAAAATCCTCAACGCCGCTCTCATGGAACGTGGCGATGTCAACAAGCTGGGAAAAATTGTCCCACGCGCATTCCCTCAATCGCTCCAACTCAACGATCAAACTGAAATTCCGGACGACCAGAGTGGTCGGTTGCAATTAGCACATTGGCTTACTAATCGCAAACATCCGCTAACGAGTCGTGTGATCGTAAACCGAATCTGGCGTCACATGTTCGGTACTGGGATTGTGGCAACGGTCGACAATTTCGGTTCGACTGGTAAACAGCCCAGCCATCCCGAGTTGCTCGACACTTTGGCGGTGCAGTTCATGCAGAACGGCTGGTCGATAAAAAGTCTAGTGCGAGAAATCGCGCTCAGCCGGACGTATCGGCAATCATCCGCTTTTCAGGATGCTTCTTTCCATCGCGATCCGGACAACCGTTTCCTAGGTCGTATTTCTAAACGCCGATTGGAAGCAGAATGTATTCGCGATGGCATGCTTGTCGCATCGGGAGAACTCGACTTGGTTCGTCCGGTCGGGTCACTGGTAGGGCGCGTGATTGGAGACAAGCCGATTTCGCTTATCGGCTTGGATAAACGCCTTCCAGCGGACCTGGACGGCTGTCTCAATCGATCCGTGTACCTGCCTGTGATACGGGACCGCCTACCGGATATCCTCGATTTGTTTGACTTTGCCGAACCAAGTCTTGTTACCGGAAACCGCGAAACGACGAATGTTCCAATTCAAGCTCTGTATCTGTTGAACAGTCCTTTCGCCCAGGATCGAGCCAATGGACTGGCACGGCGGTTGATGAAAGAAGCGGGGACGGACGAACAACGAATTCAAAGAGGTTTTCAGCTCTGCTTTACTCGCCAGCCGGAGCAATTGGAAATGATTCGATCTCTTGATTTCTTAAAAACCAAGAAGCCCTCCGTGGGCGAGTCAAGTGATGCTGTTCCGCTGGAACTGCTCCATTTTTGCCAGGCGCTGCTATGCACTGCGGAGTTTCGCAATCTCGATTGACCGAAGATGGCCTAATTCGCTCCAACCAATTTGAGAAATTAAAAATGTTAGAAGCACTGTCTCGCAGAACGCTGTTGAAGTCCTCGGGGTCGGGGTTCGGTTACCTCGCGTTTGCAAGCATAGCCCATCAAGCGGCGGCAAGCGATGCCGCCCGAAACACTTCTCAACTCGCTGCGCAAAGCACGCACTTTCCGGCCCGCGCCAAGCGTGTTATCTTTCTGTGCATGAACGGTGGGCCATCGCATATGGACCTGTTCGATTACAAGCCAGCGCTCAAGCAAAACGCAGCCAATGGGAAACAAGCAAACCTTTTGCCATCACCTTTTCGCTTCGCGCAGTACGGCGAATCAGGCGCGTGGGTCTCCGAGGTATGTCCCAAACTCGCTCAAAAGGTAGATGACATCTGCTTTATCCGCAGCATGCACACCGACATTCCCAACCACTCTCAGGCCTTCATCCAGATGCACACAGGCAGCTTTCAGTTTGCCCGGCCTTCCATCGGTGCTTGGTCTCTCTATGGATTGGGGACCGAGAATACGAACCTTCCCGGATTCATAACGATCAACCCTCCGGCGGATAACGGCGGTGCCCATAACTACGGGAGCGCTTTCCTACCAGCCATTTTCCAAGGCACCAAGATCGGTACGAATCAGATTCCTGGCTTCTACGCTGCGTTTCTCGGGATTGATCAGGAACCAGGGCCGCCTCTTAAGAACATGGATAATCCCCGACTATCAGTGGCCGAGCAGCGAAAACAGCTCGATTTGATTCGCGACCTCAATGCCCGCAAGCTCGACCGCGATTCCTCAAATCCAGAAATCGAGGGAGCTATCGAATCCTTTGAACTTGCTTTTCGAATGCAGAGCGAGGTCCCAGACTTGCTCGACCTGAGCTCCGAATCGGAATCGATGTATAAGCTCTACGGAGTCGGGGCTGGCCTCGCGACGGATCGTTTCGGCCGACAGTGCCTGCTAGCCCGTCGTCTAGCGGAGGCGGGGGTTCGGTTCATCGAAATCACGTCACCCGTTGGCTGGGACCACCACTTCATGCTCAAGGACAAACTGGCGGAGAGTTGTCGCGCGACCGACCAGCCGGTTTCTGCATTGCTGACGGACCTCAAACAGCGAGGGATGCTCGAAGATACACTCGTCGTTTGGGCCGGTGAATTCGGACGCACACCCTATGCCCAAAGCGGAACTGGACGCGATCATAATAACAAAGGCTATACGATCTGGATGGCTGGCGGTGGCGTGAAACCAGGCTTTTGTTTTGGGGCGACTGACGAACACGGCTATCAGGCGGTGGAGAATCCTGTCCACATTCATGACTGGCATGCAACACTGTTGAATTTGCTCGGGCTAGACCATACGCGGCTCACCTTCAACTATGCAGGAAGGGATTTCCGCCTAACCGACGTCTATGGCCGAGTGGTCAACGAGATCCTCGTATGACACTTGACCCAAAATATGCAACGATCCTTCTCATCTTGTTTTTCTGTGCGATCGCGTATGGGAGTATCCTGAACTCAATGGATGACCAATCATCGGGATTCATCATCACGACCAAACGAACTGATGACAAAGTTGACGTGAAAATCGAGGATGGAAAAACGCTCTTATCGATCCGAAGCCCGTTCGGAATCAGTCAAGCTTCGATTGAACGAACCGAGACTAAATGGTCCATCCGGTTGTGATGCGATTGCAGCTTAAGGGTTTGGAGAATCTTCGGATCGCAAATGGCAAGGAAACTCTTAAAGCAACCGTTTCAAGTCACACCGAGAAACCGCGAGTCCGACTTTGGAAGGACAAAAAAGAGGAAGCACTTCTCGACTCAAAAAGTCCCTACTGGATGGAGATTCGCTATATTGGAGGCGATGGAAAGCCAACCAGCGCCGTCCCGTTCCAAGTTGGGTACTTTGAAATGCAACTGCCAAAAGCGTTTCTAGAAGACAATCCAAAGTCGATCACGGTCCATTGGATCGACTTCTATCGAGGGTGAGCCTGGCCCGGATTATTCAAACTATGTTTTGCGATGAAATGGTGAACTTTCTGCAAAATCGCATTTCGGATCGGGAATTCGGCATGAGTCACCAGTGACATACGAACTAAATTCGTTATTCTCTGGGGATGTCGAAATCCAACTTCTCAGCGAAATGTCCGACTTGTAGCCGTCCTTTTGCGGCTGATGTGGCTGCTGCACATATGCCGTTTTGCTCGGATCGTTGCAAATTGGCGGACTTGCATCGTTGGATGAGCGAAGAGATTGGAGTCCCAACAGGCTGTTCTGAGCAGGAGGACGACTCCGAGCCCCAACCACCAACTGCAATCCGGCAATGGAATTTCGATTGACATTGGAATAGATTCTTTGATCCACTTCTGACCAAGACATATCCAAATAAATGAAAGACTCCCTTTTGGACTCCGTAGCCACACCCAAGGTCGCAATAGACTGGTTTCGCTCGACGCCCTGGTGGCGTTTTGCGTCCCAGTGCATTGTCATCTCCTGGCGATCAACGCATCTATTGCTTTGTGCTGCTGGATTGTTGCTAACTCAGCTATGGATTTCTGCTTCGCACAGGATCTTCGGTCCTAATGAAACCGTTGTTCAAGATTGGCTTTCGCCGAGCGCTTTACCGAATGGTTGGTTGCCTGTCTTGGAAGCTCAAGGTACAGAATTGCCGCTTTCCATTTGGCAACGGTTCTCCTACCCTGTTTATCAATGGCTATCGAATCCGACTGTCAATGGAGCTGCCTTTGGTCTCTCGTCCATGATCGGCATCATCGCGATTTGGTCCTTTGTGGGCGGTTGTCTGACCCGGCGTTCTGTCGTCGAGCTTGGAACACGAATGACTGCTCCATGGGCAGAAAGCATTCAATTAGTACTCAAGCGATGGCAATCGATTGCTTGGTCAGTCACCATGCCGAGCGGTTTGATCCTAATGATTGCAGTGCTGCCACTTACTCTTGGTTGGATTTCCAATATCCCAGGGATAGGAGAGTGGATTGCGGGGCTGTTGATGATCCCCGTGGTTTTATTTTCGGTTGGGATCGGTTGGTGCGCGGCGATAACTTTGTTTGGATTTCCGCTCTCGGTATGCTCGATCGTTACTGAAAAAGGAGCAGATGCATATGATGGGGTTTCAAGATCGGCTGCTTACACATTTCAGAGACCTCTAACTCTTGCTCTCTGCATTATCGCGGCAGAGTTTTTGAGTTCGGTCGGTGGTACATTGCTTTCGATAGTGTTATCGACTGGTCTTCGAGTGATCGAAGCTGGTTTTGATATCGGTTCCTATTCTTCGTTGAAAGAATTCGGGACGATGTGGGGGCAGTTACTTCGTGGAATTGTCCCTTTGCTGTTGTCCGCATATGGATTCAGTTTTTTCTGGACGGCTGCATCCGCGACGTATTTAATCCTTCGTCGCGATGTGGATCACGCGGAATTCGACTTGATCGACATGGGCGACCAAGAGCCCAAACCGTTGCCAGAACTATCCAAGAAGGAGCGTGCGGTCCTGCCAAGCGATCCAGATTCAGTAAAGCCCATTCCTGGGCCAACTCTGCCTGAAAACACCGCAGAATGAACGTGGATTCGAATTAGAAAGAAATGAACTGTGGGTGATAAGATAACGCTGCGCAGCTTGTTTTTCGTGACCGCGCTGACCGCAATACTGCTCATGATCGTAAGGCTGCCAGGGTTCAATCAAGGCCAAAACATTTGGGTTGCCATCGTTGTGATGGTACTCATTCCGGTCGTGACATTCGGCTTGTTTGGTCTGGCTTTTGTCATGCTTCTGCCGTTCGGAATCATTGCGGCTATGGCGAGAGAATCGGTCGTACCTGGAACAAACCCCTTCGCCGACTCGGTTTCATGCCCGACGGTTTTTCAATGTACCCGAACTTGAACTGTGTCGAGTACTTGGATTTTTTCGCGAGATCGTACGGCCTCTTGGGCAAGGATCGCATCGCCGCACTTCGACGGACACTCAGCTTCACCGGCTGCGAGTTGAAATGACGGCTCTAAATCGAGGAGAACAACTGCTCAGTTGGCTCAACGAACAAGCGGGGGTTTCGAACATCAAGCGAAATTGGATCAATCCTATTTTGGTAAAGGAGACGCGGCAAGCGCTCAAGAGCAGGCAATTTTCTTGAACCCTGATGTTATTAACGCTTGTGGTTCTTGCATGGTCGATCTTAGCCATCGTCGGAATGATCCCTAGCATCTATTACAATTCAAATGGGGCCGGGATGCTGATCGGTTATGCTGTCATTTTGATCGTTCCTGCCTTGATTGTTATTCCTCAATCCACCTTCCGCTCGATGGCGTCAGAACATGAGGACGGGACGTTCGAAACGCTGTCCCTTGCGACCCTGTCGCCCAGACATATCCTGGTTGGCAAACTCAGCGTCGCTGCACTTCAACTGATGGTTTACTTGTCGGTCATCGCGCCTTGCATCGCATTGGCCTACCTATTGCGAGGCGTGACACTTGAGGTCTTTGCGATGACGATTCTGATTATCGCTTCGTGCAGTTTGGCTCTTTCCACTGTTGCAATCTCGGTAGCCGCATTCTCCCGTACGCGGATGCAACAGGTTTTTTCTCAATCATTTGGCGATTGTTTTGTACGGTTGGTGGCTTTACTCCTGAAAATGTAAAAGAAGAACGCAATCGACGTCGAGCGGTGCGAAGCGACGAATGAGGATCCCGACCCGATTTTTGGCTAAGGCGATCGGCAGACTGAAAAGTACCAGTACCAATCGCTTATTGGAAACACGGTGACTGTAGAGGAAACCGAGTCATGTCTAGCATCATTCACTGCGAGAAGCTAGAAAAATATGAAAAGCTAGCAACAGGAGCATCGTAGAGGTCAAAATGATTCAGCACAAATTTCGGAATCTCATATTCGGTGGACCTAAGGTGTCAAATCGCTGTGCGATAGTACTTGCACTGAGGTTTACACCAACTCCAACAAAAAACGCTTTCCCAGGAACGAAACACATTTTCTCGAAATGAGACATTCTTGCCAACACGTTACGCGTTATGGAAGAACTTTGAACAAGATTGTACAAATGCACCCTGGGCTGTCACTTTTTTTCAGAATTTCGCCAACCTTCCACTACCCAACAACGAAGAACTTCAATGTATTTTCGAACTTTTGGTGAATTGGCTCAGTTTTGCGAAGCATTGGAACGGTGTTAGCTCTCACTGGAATGTTCAATGAACATGTGACAAATCTGTGCCCTCACATTGCTATCAAACATCAAGGAAGAACCAAATTATGCTAGTACTAAGTCGAAAAGAAGGCGAACGGATTTCAATTGGTGATAACATCACTTTGATCGTTTCCAAAGTAAACGGAAACCGAGTTACGATTGGTATCGAAGCACCTCGGGATATTAAAGTGGTTCGAGGCGAACTGAAACTTCAAGCAGGGACGGAGATTGAGGTCAAGGCCAATCCAAGTCATTCAGACACGCTGCCCCGAGCAACCCTTCGCGATTTCGCGGCGTCCGTTCTGCCATTGCAACGCCAAGTCGGTTGAATCACAGCATTGGAAAATTTGTATTCCGACTTATGTCATGGCGTTTAGGTGGCTAGATTCGGTGGTAACGGATCATGACCTAGCCACAAAATACTTTCTTTAAGCTGACTAAGTTTCTAACCCAACTGGTTATAAATTTCTGCAGAAAGCGGAAACATGGCCGCAAAGCCACACGCAAATCACGATCGCTTCATTTGTCTATCCGCTTTGACTATTCGATTGCCTGGGTAGATTGCCTGGGTAGATTGCCTGGGTCGATTCTCATCCCGGCGGGTCAAACTTCCGCAACGGTTTCTGTGCTAGCGATCGACGATGCATTGTTGCGAGTGAGCCTAGTCAATAATAACAATGGAGGGCTAGACTGGGCTGATGAAACCGCAGCCAATAGTTGAACTAACGGTATCAATACAAGCCCGACGCGCAAGCGAGGAATGATTCCGACCCCTCGCTTGCGCGTTTTGAAGTTGCGCTATTCGATTTAGGGGCAACGCCCCGGTTGTTTACCTAACCCAGCCCGATGAGCTGGGCTATGTAAATCGCTGGGCCTTTGGCCCGGAAACACAAAAACAGCGCAACTTCAAAAATTGCGCGTCTGGCTTGTATTTTCATCAGGCCAGGGCCAGACCCACTCGATGTTCTCCATCCGAAAAATCACGGCGGGACTGCAATGGCAGTACACTAGTCTTTCTTTGCCAAAGCGTCATCGATCAGGGTTAGAAAGACTTGCGAAACGCTCTTGTCAAACGCATCACTGGTCATCGAGTATTTGTCCGAGATAGCTGCTATTCGACGCTGAAATTCCCTTAATCGCTCTTCGTTCGCATCGTCTCTTATTGTGAGTCTCCCAGATCGTTGGTCCTTGGTCGCCACATTTTGAACTGCGAACTCCATATCGTGGATGTTTAGCCTGCCCTCGGATGCGGTGCGCAACCATCGATCGCATTCAACTCGAAACTCACCTTTTTCGGCATCGGTCATAGTGGATGCCTGAGCTTTTTGATTCAACTGCTCAACCACTCCCCACTGCAAGACTGGGCTGTCGGTCATTCGCAGTACCAAACGTGACAATTGGCGTGTCGTGAGTTCCTCTCGTTCCATTGCAACGGACAATTCGGTCAGTCGTTCAACGATATGGGTTCGATCGATCTTGCTCAGCGATGACTGTTCGACCCAGGGAACGATTTGTTCCCTTACTGAATACGCGGCCCGTTTGCCTTGGCTTCCTGAAATCAAGGCTGCCAAAGCTATCATTCCAACGCTTAGGCAAACCGCGCCGATGACAACGAAGATCAAGCAAGCTGGGCCTAGAGACACATCCTTTTGTGCCCCGCCTGAACCGCGTACAACTTTGGATTCATTTGCCATTAATCTTTAAACTCGATTGATAGAACTTCGAACTTGAGGTTGCCTCGCGGGGCCTGAATCTCCACTTGGTCTCCAACTTTTTTTCCGACGAGAGCCATTCCAAATGGACTGCTGGAAAGGATTCGGCCAACTTCGTAGTCTTCGTCGCCTGCTCCAACGAGTGTGTATTCTTCTTCGTCGCCCCACGGATCTCTGACTTTGACCGTGGCACCGAAACCAACTTGGTCCTTGGGTAGCGTAGCGGTATCGATAATATGCGCGTTGCTGAGTTTGGTTTTGAGCGCGTTGATTTTGGACTGTACCATCCCTTGGTTTTCCCGTTGGGCATGGTACTCCGCATTTTCCTTAAGGTCCCCTTCGGCTCGAGCTTCCGCTATTTTCTCGGAGATTCGCGGCATTTCTTCGTTTTCCAGCCGTTCCACCTCCGCTTTGATACGGTTGTACCCGTCCCGGGTCATCGGTACGTAGTCGCTCATCGTGCACACTCCTGTGTCCTAATACGCTAAAAAAATTGCGACTTTTCTCCTTAATTGGAGAAAAGCCGCATCGTGTATTCAAAATAGAGCCAGTGAGAGCGAGACTCTCAATAACGCTGCAACAATATCTTTCTCGCAAGCACTGGATTGTCAAGTTCAATCGGCGGCGGGCCGCGAGTATCGTTTAACGAAAGCTGGCGATAGTCGACCACTCAGGATAGCAAATTCAAAGTAATAACGTAAAGCCTCCCCCGAAAATGCCCGACACGTCAGAAATTCGACCGATTGGCTCCATACTTTAAGAGCCTGAATACTCGACACACCTAGAGAAATGAACATGGATCTACAGGATTTACAGGATAATCGCTGATCCGACTTCCCGTTTGGAGAAATCGTATCGAATTGCAATACCATTTAGAACGAAAGCCGCACCATGCCAAGTGTTGTTAAGAATCAAAATCCTCCCCGCCCCTGGATCCTCGCGGAGAGCACGCTCGAAACCGTGCGGAAATCGGAATACCAGATGGCGATTTTGCCTTTGGGGGCCACCGAACCTCATAATCTTCATTTGCCCTATGCGACCGACATCTACGAAGCGGAATGGATCGCTTCGGAAATTGCCCAGGGAGCGTGGGAACAGGGTGCCCGGCCTGTCGTACTACCTACGATTCCATACGGCACGGAAACAAACATGCAACGATTTCCATTAGCCATGAATCTCATGCCTTCGACTCTTTTTCGAGTCATCGAAGATTTGGTTGAATCCGTGGCTGCAAGCGGAATTCGCAAACTGCTGCTGCTCAATAGCCATGGAGGGAACGAATTGAAACCGCTGCTTCGCGAGCTGTACGGAAAGACCGAGGTTCAAATTTTTCTATGCAATTGGTTTCAAATGGTGCGTGATCTAAGTCAGCGTATTTTCGATCATCCAGATGATCACGCAGGTGAAATGGAGACGTCGATGATTCTCGCCTATCGTCCCGAACTTGTGGCCAGATCGAGCGAACACGGTTTGAACGCCGACGAAGGAACTGCTCGACCGATGCGATTCGAAGCCCTCGAAAAAGGTTGGGTAGCGATTACACGCCCTTGGCATTTGCTGACCACCAATTCGGGCTGCGGCGATCCGCATGCAGCATCCGTCGAGAAAGGCCATGAAATAATGGCTGGGATTCGAGAAAGGCTCGTTCCGTTTGTTGTGCAACTTTCGCATGCGTCAATCGATGAGACGTTTCCATTCGAATGAGCACGGGCGGACATCTTGCTCAGATACTGATTCCCGATTGCAGCGCTGCGACAACTTCTTCGCCATGGATCAGCACATCGACGTCACGAAAAACTTTCTTAATTAGCCCATCCGTTCCAATAATAAATGTCGTGCGTTTTGCGATCGGAGTATTGTTCACTTCTGTGAGTGCTCCAAAAGAGGTTGTGACTCTCCTGTCGCTGTCCGCCAGGATGTCGAAACTCAATTGATGCATATCGGAAAATTCGTTATGGGATTGGACGTTGTCCACGCTGACACCAAAGAGTTCTGCCCCCAATGCTTCGATTTGTGTTTTGCGATTGCTGAAATCGTTCGCTTCGACGGTACAGCCGGGCGTGTTGTCTTTAGGGTAGAAATAGAGCACCACAGCTCTCTGCCCAATGAATGACGTCAAGTCAACCATCTCTCCATCTTGGTTGGGTAATCGAACAACTGGGGCTGCCGAACCAACTTCGACGCGATTGAGCGAATTGATGACGATCAGCGCATCGAGCGAACTCATGCTGCCATCTCCATTGACGTCCAGAAGTGGCCCAGAATAATTAGCTGGCTTCGACTCCAAAGCTCGGCTTCCATGCTGATTGATGTCGTTGATAACGATGAGTGCATCGAGCGGTTCGACTAATCCCGATAGATTGACATCCAGACGATTGGTAGCATTCTGCCAATCCGCAGCGCACAAGTCGCGCAGTTCCAAACACTCGAAAAATCTTGGACTTCGCTTTCGCATCGCCGTCGTTCTCTATCTAGAATGTCGCTTCGTTCGAAAGAACTTAATCTTTAAATTGTTTAAGAAGTAAAGTATAGGCCACACGTTTCAGTTTGAGCGGGGAACTCGCGAGAAATCGGCGTTTTTCTTAGTGAGCGACTAGATCGGCTCGCTTGCTGCACATGATTTGACTAACGCTGCGTGCATCAGGAAACCAACAAAGAACGTACGTATTCAGTCCGTCGATAACTCGAACAGGTGTCGTTTGAGCTGGGCCGACGGGCCGGTTTCTCAAAAGTGGATTGAGTTGCAATTGATGATCTCCCGCAGGAGCCTCCACCCGCAAAACTTGAATATCGCGAGGCAAAAGCCCCCAGCATCGCGTGTCTGCTGCCTCGCTCGCTTCCCACGCGATTCCGGCGAGGTCCATCCCGATGCCAGTCAAGCCGTCCTTGCCCATGCTGTTCTTGGCTGCGACGATGGTTGCTTTCTTGATTACGCGTCTCGCAACAGCTCTGGCGATAATGGAATTGCGATTCGCTCGGTAAGTGGAAACGGCCAGTTGTTCGATGTTGGCCAGTGACGCCGTGGGTCCGATCGGACTGCCGTTGATGCGGATTCCGACCGAGTCGACATCTGAGGAAGGCACAACGATGTCAGGGATCTTGATGGGGGCAACCGTCGGAGGCAGTTTGTAAGGCCCCACTGCGGATACGATGCGATCCGCGATTAGCAGAGCGGCACTCGTAGGCTGCTCGGCTACCTCAATTTTGTAAGGGCCTCGGCCCACCATCGCAAACACGTAAACAACACCGTGACCTGGTTGCGAATGCACACCGCCACGCACCCGGGAAAGATCCCAATGCAATGGCTCGCAGTTCGGTAGCAGATGGGATGCGACTTCGTAATTTCGGACTGCGTCGTCGTAGTCTCGGTGAGTCGCTTCACGCAACATACCCCGCATGTAAAACCCCAAAGGTAGCGGTGCATACTCGCTGCCCGTCTTTTCATTTTTCTGTGCGAACGATTGTTCCAGTTCCTCGTGTTTGTCTTGGATCTGTAACGTATAGCTTTCTGCGTCAATACCGTCGTGCATAAGACTGGACAGGGACAGAAAGACACGAATCAGGATCTTTTCATAGTCCTCTCCTGAGTAAGATCGCACCTGATCGTCGGCCCACATCGATACGGTTTTTTCGGCGAGTGAATCTTGTTCGAGGTGGTCAAATCTATCGCGAACATCTCGCAGTTTTGTTTCCGCTTGTTTGGCAAGCCCACCGAGCAGGTCAACGACGGCCAGATCGAGATTGACGACGTCGCGATCATGGCTATTGGACTTGGCAAGTTTTTCGAGGCTTTCGCGGCACGCTTGCAATTGACCGTCGTAGAACAGAGTTCTCGGCTGAGAAATCCGTTTGGCATGTGTGGAACAGCCCAAGGAAAGCAACACCAATAGACAGGCGGCTAGGTAGCCTAGGTATCGGTGTTGTTTGGCGAAGTGCTGTTTCGCCTTGAATCGGTAATTAGCGCATCGGGTCATCGCTTGAGTGGATTGTAATTCCAGAACTTGCTAGCTGCCGTCTTGTGGTAACCCTTACGCACTTCGGACGAGAGTTTGTCGTACTCGCCAGTGTGAACATTGGTCAACTCTAGCGTCAATTCGTAATCGCGCTGGGTTGAGCTGTTCCGTTTTGTGGTACCGCTGGTGAGGGTCGCGTAGAGCAAGTAGTCGATTGGTGCACCACTACGTTGCAAAACGGCAGTGAACAATCGCATATTGTCAGGCAACATCAGTGCATCAGGCCGCATCCGCGTTTCGTGGAGAGCCGCATCCACCATGCGTTTACTAATGGGCTGGAACGAATGGGATTCAAGGATTTGAGAGTCGATTTGGTTGTACAGCTTATCCTTAAAATCACCGATATCCTCAGCGCTCTTGTTCTCAATTCCAACGAAGCAAACCGACTTTCTCATTGGTAAATCATCGGGCCCCAAAGGGCAGTCGTCGGTTGTTATCTGCTGCCGAGCCAGGAGTTTTGCTACGGCCTCATCGACTAGCGGATCAAAGACTTCGGCTCCCGCCTCGTGGCTGCCCACCATATTGGCTGCCTCGGGTTTGATCACATGCCCGTACTGATAGCCACGGCAGCCTACCAATCCGGCGAAAGTGATAATCGAAAAACTACTGAGCCAGTCACGACGATGCATGGGATTCCTTTCCCTCGAAACCAATCAACTACCGCCGCAGATTGTGCAACTCTTCGCACTTGCGGACAAGAGGAATATCGGTAAACCAGCTACATAAGATGGAGGCCAACCGCATGAGAATCTGAATGATAGCAATTCGATCAACATTGCCAGCGTCCATCGAATTCTGGTAGGAAGGTAGGTTTGGATTTTCCATTCCCATAGACCCATTTACGTTGGGTTGCGTATCTGGCGACATCGTCAGCGAAATCAGGCCCCGGGGCTAGCGCCCACCGGTTCACGAAATCGCAGAGTAAGCAACAATACTCGAACACCGACGGCGCGCAGACTGCAACGAAGTTCATGATGACAAAAATCGATCGCTATTTGCTTTTTCTCTACTCACGCGTCTTTTTGATTTGCTTTTTAACTTTGTCGGGGCTTCTCATCGTGGTTCAAGTATTTACGAATCTCGATGAAATGATTGCATATGGAAAATTCCGAGGTAGCTTTATCCTTGGGTTAGCCGAATACTTTTGTCCCTACATGCTCAGCATTTACGATCGCATGTGCGGTTTGCTGGCACTGCTTGCGACAATGTTTGTCGTGGCATGGCTATATCGAACACACGAAATGACGGCATTGCTGGCGGCTGGCATCAGCAAGGGGCGAATCATTCGACCAATCTTGATTTTGTCCTCGCTGCTGATCTTGCTCGCGGCGCTTTCACGTGAATTGCTAATCCCCCACTATTCATCGATGCTTAGCAAAACGCCTCAAGAGTTACTCGGGGAAAGTATTCGGCCCATTCGAACAACGGAAGATGTTGAAATGGGTGTGATCATCCTCGGTCGCAATCTGCAGCCCGCAAACGCTACCATCAATCAACCCATATTTAAATTCTTAGGCCCAGCCACACAGGTCACTCAGCAGATCACGGGTTCGTCGGCCAAGTTTTTGAGTGCAGATGAAATGCATCCACAAGGCTATTTGGTCGCGGAGGCCAAGGGTGCCGACCCATTGGCGGGCAAGAACTCTGTCCGTACCGAACAAGGCGTATTTTTGCTTTTGCCGACTGACACTCTATGGCTAAAACCGAATGAATGTTTCATACCCTGCAAACTCGAGTTTGATGTGCTGCGGGGTGGCGCTGCCAAGCAATTTGCCGCAACCAGCGATTTGATTTGGCGGATGCGAAACCAGTCTCATTATTATGGTGCTGATTTGACGGTCGTAGTGCACACGCGTTTTATTCAGCCGCTCCTAGACTTCACGCAGTTGCTGATTGGAATTCCGCTGATCCTCTCGAATCGCAATCGCAACTTGGTCAGTATGATCCTCTCCTGTTTGGTCAGCTTTACTGCGTTTTTCGGGATCAGCATTGGATTACACGCTTTGGGAGCCAGCGAGACGTTTCTCACGCCAGCGACCGCTGCTTGGGCTCCGCTACTCATCTTTGGCCCCTTGGCATGGGCGCAATCTCGGCGTGCGATGCAGTCCTAGGAGTTTTTGGATGCTACACTGGTCTGATGAAAACAGCAAAACACCAACGTAGAAAAAGGCCTCGAATAGATGAACGCTCTCGTAGCTGAATTCCTCGGAACCATGATCTTGATCATTCTAGGGAATGGCGTTGTTGCAAACGTTGTACTGGCCAAGACCAAAGGCAATGGCAGCGGTTGGATCGTCATCACTGCCGGTTGGGGCATCGCGGTCTTTGTTGGCGCTCTGTGTAGTACGAAAGCGAGCGGTGCTCATCTCAATCCAGCCGTTACACTGGGACTTACCGCCGCCGGCAAATTTGAAGGTAATGCGGTTGGCTATATCATCGCTCAAATGCTCGGCGCGATGGCGGGCGCAGCCCTCGTCTATGGCTTTTACCGAGCTCACTTTATCGCCACCGACAATGCAGACGACAAGCTCGCATGTTTTTGTACTGCTCCGAACATTCCTGGCGCCATGCAAGCCATGTTTTGCGAAGCTCTGGGGACGTTTGTGCTCGTCTTTGCGATTCTAATGAGCGAGTCCGCGTCGTTTGAAAATATGCCGGGCCTCGAGGATGCAAAACCGCCAATCCTTGGGCTAGGCTCTTTGGGATTGGTGCCGGTTGCTCTGTTGGTCTTCGGTATAGGACTTTCATTAGGGGGAACGACTGGGTACGCCATCAACCCAGCCCGCGACCTTGGTCCTCGTATTATGCACTTCTTGCTACCGATCCCAAGTAAACGCGATAGCGATTGGGAATATGCATGGGTTCCAGTAGTCGGGCCAATCGTAGGTGCAGTGATTGCGGCAGCGGTGTTTTTGATTACCAGTCGATGACCGACTCAAAGATAAAGAGAGTTGACGATGAGAACCTCCAAATCGTATTTTTGCTTCGTGCTATTTCTCGGTTTCCTGTTGACTCGCAGTGTAGACAGCGACTTGAGACTTCGCAGCCAAGAGCCCGCTGATAGATTTGACCTCTTGCTTCGCGGTGGTACGGTGATGGATGGCAGCGGCAGCGATCCGCAAATTGCAGACGTCGGAATGAAGGCCGGCCTGATTATTGCCATTGGACAGTTGACAGGCGATGCAGATACGATCATTGATTGCGCTGGTTTAGTTGTCTGCCCAGGCTTCATCGATTTGCATAACCATAGCGATTCGGCCATCTTAGACCCCAAGACGCGAGGCAATGTCAACTACCTAGTGCAGGGTTGTACTACGGTGGTCACCGGCAATTGCGGCAGTGGTCCTGTTGATGCAGGTGCCTACCTACGTAAAGTCGACGAGCAAGGTGCGGGAACACACATCGCGCACCTGCTGCCACACGGCAGTCTTCGCGATCAAGTCATGGGCAAGGAACGCCGCGAGCCTACTTCAGACGAACTCGATCGCATGTGCAAATTGGCCGAGCAAGCTATGAAGGATGGTGTGTTCGGGATGTCAACCGGGCTAATCTATGTGCCAAGCATGTTTTCCAAGACAGACGAGCTGATCGAGATCGCCAAGGTCGTCGGACGTCACCGTGGGATCTACGCTAGCCATATTCGTGACGAAGGAACTGGTTTGCTCGATAGTTTGCAGGAAATCATCAAGATCGGTAAGGAAGCGTCCTTGCCGGTACACGTGTCACACCTCAAGGCGAGTGGCAAGAAAGCTTGGGGAAGTCTGCACCTAGGGGTAAAGTTGATCGAACAAGCTCGCGAAGCTGGACAAGTCGTTACCGCCGATCAGTATCCCTACGCGGCCTCGAGCACCTCTTTGGAAGCCACATTATTGCCCAACTGGGCACGCGAAGGTGGACGCTCCGAACTCGCAAAACGCTTGGCCGCACCCGAGACTTTTGCAAAAATAAAGTCGGATGTAGCGGACAAACTAAAGTCATCGAGCAAGATACTGATCGCATCGTACAAGGCACGCCGCGATTGGGTCGGCAAGACACTCGAACAAATTGCGACGGATGAGAAACGGGAGTTATCCGCTATTGTTCTCGAAATCGAGACAATGGGCGGTGCGAGCGTCGTCAATTTTGGGATGGACGAACAAGACGTGCGGATGGCCATGCATTTACCTTGGGTTGCAACCGCCAGCGACGGTGGTGCAAAGATTCCGTCCGCCGATCGGCCCCACCCTCGATCTTTCGGTACCTTTCCACGCAAAATTGGAGTCTATGCACAAGAACTCAACGTCCTGTCGCTGCCAGCAGCGGTGAGGAGCTCTTCGGGATTGCCAGCGGACATCATTGGGCTAACCGATCGAGGATACTTGCGGGCTGGTCTGGTCGCGGACGTTACGGTTTTTGATCCAAAGTCTTTCTTGGATATGGCCACGTTCGAAGAACCCTTTCATGCACCGACTGGTTTACGCTATGTATTCGTAGCGGGTGTACCAGCCGTTTACGAGGGACAAGCTACCGGTGCTCTGGCGGGAACTGCACTGCGGAAAACGACGCTGAAAGAGCCTAAGGCTGCCCTGTCGAAAACGGAGCCGACCTCGCCAGCCTCAGGCGCATCCGCCGGTTGGGCGGCAACACAACTGGCTGAAACTGTATTGGCCAAGAAAGGAGTGAGCGATAGTTTCTCGATCGACTTTGCAAGCTACCAAAGAAGTCTCGTGGCGTTGCCGATAGGGGTCTTTGATTCGGGTGTCGGAGGCTTGACGGTTCTTGAGACTCTGTTGACCTATGACCAGCATCACAATACCAACGGTCAACCTGGCGCCGATGGCGTACCTGACTTCCAGAATGAACGCTTTGTTTATCTCGGTGACCAAGCGAACATGCCTTACGGGAATTATTCGGCTGCAGGCAAGGAAGACTATCTGCGCGAGCTGATCATGAAGGACGCGATTTTTCTGTTGGGCAATCGCTATTGGCCCAACGCGAATGCGAAAGCACCGTTGTTCGACAAGCCACCTGTAAAAGCGATTGTGATTGCGTGCAACACGGCAACGGCTTACGGTCTGGAGGATATTCGGGCGGCCGTCGATCGTTGGAAATTGCCGGTGATGGTGATGGGAGTTGTCGAGGCCGGTGCCGATTCATTTGTGCATGACCTGCCCGCAAATGGTCCGCCAAGCGCAGTGGCAGTCATGGCCACTTTGGGTACTTGTAGTAGTGGCGCCTATCCTCGAGCCATCGTGCGGGCGGCAGGGCTAGCCGGGAAACGCAACCCAGTCGTCTGGCAACAAGGTAGTCTTGGGCTAGCGGGTGCAATCGAGGGGAACTCAGCATTTCTTGATAACGCTGCTCAGACCTCCGAAACAGGTTCGAACAAGTCCGAATATCAAGGCCCTGCGGTCGGCAACTCGCGAGCACCGATCGAAGTTTCGCTGGCCAACGTCTATGGTTTCGAGGCCAAGGGTTTGCTAGGCGAACAGGATCGTCCTGAGACATGGCGACTGAATTCAGTCGAAAACTATGTTCGATACGATGTTGCAACGCTTGTAGAGGGCTATCGCCAATCGGGCGCCAATCAACCACTTGAGAAGGTGATACTCGGTTGCACCCATTTTCCGTACGAGGCCGCCCGCATCACGCAGAGCTTGACGCGATTGAGAGACTTTCGAGACAAGAGTGGCCAGCAACCCTATCGAGATTTAATTGCAGAAGAAGTAACGTTGATCGATCCAGGTCAATTGACTGCGAAACAGCTTTATCGCCAATTGTTTATCAAACGCCAGTTGGTTCGAGGCAAGTCTAAAAAACCACCCCAAGTTGAACGGATCTATCTTTCGGTGCCAGCCCCATCGGTTGCCTCGACTAAGTTAACAGCCGACGGAGGTTTGACCAGTGTGTACAAGTACGGTCGTATCGCCGGAAAAGCAGAGCAAGAGGACACGTACTACGTTCCGCTGACGAGTGAACTTCTGCCGACGAGCCTAACTGAGTTATTGAAAAACCACTGCCCTAACATTTGGACCGCAGTGCCGAGTCAATAGTGTGGCCGATCGCTCCGCGATCGTTTCCTAGATTGCTATTCCGATCGCGGAGCGATCGGCCACATTGGCTTTATTTAAAAGAGCGACGCAGGGGTTGCGGAACTGAAATGATCGCCTAGCGATTGGCTACATTCCTCGCCAACGGTCCAGTCTTGGAAATTGTCGGGGTTGCGATGGATATGGTGGTAAACCGTGTCTCTTTCCACCGGCTCTCTACCAGCCTCGACGATCAAGTGCTTTATCTGCTCCACGTTTAGCATCTCGGGAGTCGTCGCGCCCGCATCGTGATAAATCAGCTCGTGCCGCACCGTCCCGTCGATGTCGTCCGCACCATAAGCGAGTGCTGTCTGAGCCGTGCCAATCCCCAGCATGATCCAATAGGCTTTGATGTGAGGAACGTTATCCAGCATCAATCGGCAAATCGCCATCGTGCGCAAGTCCATCAAGGCCGACGGCTTTTTGAGATGCGACAGCTTGGTGTTCTCTGGATGAAATGCCAACGGAATAAACGTTTGGAAGCCACCCGTCTTGTCTTGCAGTTCTCTCAGTCGCAACAAGTGATCGATGCGGTGATACGCTTGCTCGACGTGTCCGTAGAGCATCGTGCAATTCGTTTTCAAGCCGATTTCGTGTGCCGCTTGATGAATTTCAAGCCATTTGTGCGAGTTGGCTTTGTGTTCGCAAAGTTGATCGCGAACTTCGGGATGAAAGATCTCCGCTCCGCCGCCTGGCATGCTACCGAGTCCGACCCGTTTCAAGTCTTGAAGAATTTCTTTGGACGTCATCTTGGTCAAGAATTCGAACCAGTTGATCTCGACTGCCGTCCAACCCTTGAGGTGCAGTTTTGGGAATGCCGTATGCAGCTTCTCAATCATGCCGCGATACCAGTCGTAGCCGAGTTTGTGGTGCAAGCCGCCCACGATATGCATCTCGGTGCAGCCGTTGTCGACCGCTTCTTGACCGCGATGCAGAATCTGTTCGTCGCTCATCGCGTACCCTTTTGGGTCGCGAAGATCCGAACGGAAAGCACAAAAGCGACAGCGATACACGCACACGTTCGTTGGGTTTAGGTGCGTATTGATGTTGTAGTAACCGACGTTGCCATTGATCTTCTCGCGGACGTAGTTCGCAAGTTCCCCCACTTCGTGCAGGGGCACTTCGGGAGAATAAAGAAAAATTCCTTCGTCCAAATGGAGACGACCACCCTGTTCCACTTTGTCTCGAATGGAACGCAATCGATCTCGTACGTTGAGGCTACTCATGATTGGAATGGAAATGTTGGAGCAAATGTTGGAAAGGCTGAGAATTGTTGAATCATCGCCAATAAGCGTCGATCGTTCCCACGACGAGAAACAAAACGCTGATAGTCGAATTCAACTGAAAAAAGGCCAATTGCATTCTAGAAAGTGATTTGTCGGATATCACGCTGTGTTCGTAAATAAGCAAACCGCCAATAACGACTACAGTCGCCCGAAAAAGCCAGCCGAGCGATAACGATGGCAGTGCGAAACTCAACGATAGGGCTACGTACCACATTGCAGCATGGCAAATCGCCGCCACGCGTAAAGCGTTTCGGACACCAAGCCACGCCGGGATGCTAAACAGACCAGCGCGGCGATCGTAGTCGACGTCCTGGCACGAATAAATGATGTCGAAGCCTGAGACCCATAGAAAAACAACGATCCCCAGCGTCAGGGCTGGCAAAATATCAAATGGATTCGTCTGCACGCTTTCACCACGCAACGCGATCCAAGCGCAAACCGGGGCTAGCATCAAGGCAGTTCCAAGCCAAAAATGAACAAGGTTCGTAAACCGTTTGGCAAGACTATAGCCAGCTAAGAAACCTAACACAGGGATGCACAGAAGGATCGGCAACACATTTGGCAAGAACAAACAGCACGAGGCAGCAAACGCAACAGCACAGCCGGCACTGAACCAACCTACACTCGAACGGGACAATATCTTTGCGGGCAAGTGTCGAGAAGCTGTCCGTGGGTTTTCACCATCCCAACCATGATCCAACAATCGATTCATAGCCATCGCAAAACTGCGGGCGGTGATCATGCAAAGTAAGATTCCGACTAACGATTGCCATCGAAGAGCCAAATAGTGTTGGGTTTCACTTGCAGCGACGTTGGTATTGCTTCCAGGCAGAGGAATCACATATGCCCAAGCGGTTGCGAGCAAGGCAAATGGCAGCGCGAAAAGGGTGTGGCTAAACCGGATCAACTGCATGTAGTGCGTTGAAATGGTGAGCCAACGGATTTTATCGGTTCCCACGACGGATGTGCTACTCATTCATCCGCTCCTAGTCCTGGATTCTCAGCCCAACGCTCCATGAGGGTATTTGGAACTTGCAAGTGATCTAAAATTCTCGCAACGATAAAATCGATCAAGTCGACGACCGAACGGACATTGTGGTACCAGCCGGGCATGGCGGGCAGAACCACTGCACCCGCTTGCGCAGCCCGTTGCATGTTCTCCAATTGGAAGACACTCATCGGAGTTTCACGCGGGACCAGAATCAATTTTCGATGTTCTTTGAGGTGAACATCTGCAGCGCGTTGAATCAGGTTGTTGCCAGCGGCATGAACGACGCCAGAAAGTGTCGCTCCCGAGCAAGGACAGATGACCATACCCCGCGTTAAAAAAGATCCACTTGCAATGGGTGTCATGTAGTTTTGGTAGTCATGAATCGTAATGTACTCCAAATACTTTGAAACCTGCTGAGCGGATCTTGGCCGCCATTGATCTTGCGTTTTCAGATCCGGCCAACAGTATTTCAACAACAAATCGATGCGGTCCCGCTTCGGCCCAAGTTCGAGTTGAAGCTCCTGCTGAATGACGGTTGCGGCGGATGGGCTCATCACAAGATGAACGGGAACTTGGGCATCACACAAACACTGGAGCAGACGTGCAGCGTATACAGCGCCACTGGCACCTGTAATGGCCAAGACCAACGGGTGTTCCAACGTGGATTGGGACGTCATTTGGTACCCACGTAGAGGGTTACGACACCCAAGGTCATGGGATGCAATTGGATGTCGGTTAGCTCGGCTTGTCGCATCAGGATCGCCAACGCTTCGCCGCTCGGGAATTCTTGAACGCTTTGTGGTAAGTACTCGTAGGCCGATTGTTTGTTCTTAGACATGCTTTGGCCGACCCGGGGCAGAACGTGTTTGAAGTAAGCGTTGTAGAGATGACGCAGTCCGAAAACTGTTGGCTTTGAAAATTCCAGCACGGCGACTTGGCCTCCCTTTTTGCAGACTCGCCTCATCTCGGAAAGTCCCTTTTCGGTAACGGCAACGTTGCGAAGTCCGAAGGCGACGGTCACGGCCTGGAAATGATTTTCCGGGAACGGCAGATCTTGCGTATCCGCTTCGATAAACTCGACCTGAAGATGTAGGGGCAATTTGCGTGCTCGTTTTTCGCGGGCGAGCTGGAGCATTTCACTGCAAAAATCGCTCCCAACGATGGTCGTTTCTTTCCCGAGGGATCGGGCCATGGAAATTGCTAAATCACCGGTTCCAGTACAGGCGTCAAGGACCGGCGGACCTGCTCTTAATTTGAGAATTCGTAGGGTTTTTGCTCGCCAGTGCGTGTCGATGTTGAGCGACAGGACATGATTCATCAAATCGTAACGAGGGGCAATTTCTGCGAACATTTGTCGCACTCGATCGCCGGACTTGTCTAGCATTTTGGGATTGATAATACTCGGTTTTTCGGTCGTTTGAGCATAGCTCATGGTCAATTCCTCGGGAAAAACATTGCTTACGCAATGACCGCATTTTCCCAGGAGCCTTAACTGTGGCTTAGGCAAGGGATTCAAACTATTGTGGTATCTAAGCCTATTCTACCCAAATCGCAATTCCCAACGTTAAAACCGAGGAGCAATTTATGGCAAAGCGAGAGAAACAAACGGAAACGGAAAATGACACGAATGATCAAGCACCGCGTCGCATGTGCGGTGCGATGCAAGTTCACCAGTGGCTGCTCGAATCCGAGCCAGCTTTTAGAATGAATATGGTTGAGTTTGAACGCAACATGCGGAGCCGGTTGCGCATCGCGATGGTCGCACGTACGACTCCCTATAAAATCAACGTAGTGGTTCACGTGGTATACCAAAATACTTCGCAGAACATTTCCAAGTCACAAATTGCAAGCCAGATCAAGGCCCTCAACCAAGACTTTCGATCCAAGAACCCTGATCGATCCAATACGCCTGAAGCTTGGAAAGGACTGGTCATCGATCCGATGATCGAATTCGCGCTAGCAACCAAGGATCCTACCGGAAAGCCGACGGATGGTATTACTCGAACCGCAACCACACAGAGCGGATTCGAGGACGATGACAAAGTCAAGTTCGACACAAGTGGAGGAGCAAACGTTTGGCCAGCCGACCGCTACTTAAATATTTGGGTATGTCAACTCAACGGTGGCATACTTGGTTACGCTCAATTCCCCGGTGGGCCTAAAAAGAGCGACGGAGTTGTTATATTGAATTCCGCCTTTGGGACAATTGGAAGTGCGAGAAAGCCGTTCAACAAAGGACGCACCACAACTCACGAGGTCGGGCACTTCTTAAACCTTCGGCACATCTGGGGAGACACGGAAGATTGCAGTGGGAGTGATCTTGTGGCGGACACGCCCAACTCGGAAACGCCAAACTATGGCAAACCCACTTTCCCTCATATTTCGTGTTCGAATGGACCACAAGGGGACATGTTTATGAACTTCATGGATTATGTTGATGACGATACGATGATCATGTTTACGGCTGGGCAGGTCGCGAGAATGCATGCGACCCTCGAAGGCCCTCGCAAATCCCTATCCTCTTAAATATCCACGGTGCAAAACGAAATCGACCAGAGCATACTTTGCCAGAAATGGATTCACTCGCACGAAGAAGACACGGAATCAGAGTCCGTTTATCGGCCCGTCGCATTTGCGTTCCCGCCGTCACGAGGTCGCGAAGAAATCGATTTGAGGCCTGATGGAATCGTCCAGGGCCAAACGACTGGGCCAAGCGATCGTCGACAATCCCGCAGCGGGATTTGGACGGTCGAGCATGGAAATCTAAAAATCAACCTGCCGACCAGCGAGCGCATTTGGAAGGTACAAGGACTCACCGACGACAAACTGATACTAAGTCGCCTGGGTGTATGAAAAGCAATCTACCATCTGAGCCCAGCGCTATCCCCGGACCCGAATTCGCTGGCGAAATCGCTTAAAACGCAGCCCGAAGCAGGTGGCAAAAGTTTAAAGTGAATGCCATTGAGCGGCATCCGGGATTATTCATTAGCTGCCGCGCGATAGCCCACGGTTGTCATTGCTGAAGGAACAAATATTTCAGTGCGATGCAAACGGCCATTTGTCAAACGACGAAGAAACTACTTGCTCGATTTTTTAATCGGTGGCTCACTGGGCTCTTTTTTTTCGGAAGCAGCGGCTGAATCCTTTTCTGAGTCAGGTTTGATGACTTCAGGAAGCTCCTTACCTATAGCGATCAGTTTCATCGAAATGCTGTTCACGCAATGGCGTGTGTTTTTCGCAGTGTACCCCTCATCCGCAAACACGTGACCGAGATGACCGCCACAGTTTTCGCAAACGATTTCGATCCGGCCACTACCGTCTGTTTCGAGTTGACGTTTTACGGAACCCTTGATTTCGGCATCAAAGCTGGGCCATCCGCAATGACTTTCGAACTTGTCGGTCGAGTTGTATAGCGGGGCATTGCATCTTTTGCAGATATAAGTCCCAGTTACTTTGGAATGTGTATATCCCCTCTCACGCGCTTCCGTTCCCTTTCGAAGGATGACGTCTGCTTCGTCCTTGGTTAACTTGTTAAACGGGTCGATCATTTTTTTTGACTTGCTTAAGGGTACGGACTTCGTTTTTGTGGCAGGCTCATCTTTGTTTGCGGATGGGCTGTCCGTGGACTTTTGAGGATCAATCGCACGCGTAGAAGCATAGGCTCCGAGCGCGAACAAAATGGAAACGCCAAACAGGATAGGAAGTCGAAATTTCATCTCTGCCTCGAAATGACTGGAAGTAAGGAAAATGGGAAAGGTGGGCAACTGTCGTCAATGTCCGGCTGAGGACAGCCGAACCTACGCTGTGAGGACAGCCGGACCTACGCGACACTCCATTATAGCAAGCTTCAAGCCCAAAATCTGCCAGTTTTTTCCTTTGACTTGACCGACTTCGAGATTGCGGATAACTTTTTAGATTGCATCGACGAGCGTTTTTGATTGTTAGCACGTCGGTTTTTTTGCGGGTGTGGCGGAATTGGCAGACGCGCTAGACTCAGGATCTAGTGGCTAAATACATACGGCCGTGGAGGTTCGATTCCTCTCATCCGCACTCATTGCTTGATATTGTTGTCCGAAAGTCCTCTCCAACACGACGTATGCCAAAAGATTTTCTAGCCGGGGTACTCCCCGAGTATGATGTGGTGGTGATCGGAAGCGGATTAGCCGGAATGACCTCGGCCAACATTCTGGGACGGGCTGGTCACCGGGTACTTTTGCTAGAGCAGCACTATAAATTAGGCGGTCTGGCCACTTGGTTTAAGCGACCTGGCAGCCACACTTTCGACATTTCGCTCCACGGTTTTCCCTTTGGCATGATCAAGAGTTGTCGACGCTATTGGAATGAGGATATTGCCGCAAAAATTGTGCAATTGAAAAACATTCGGTTCGACAACCCGATGTTTTCCCTTACAACAACTTTCAATCGAGAAGACTTCACTAAGCTCCTAACATCCCAATTTGGAGTCGAGGCCGAAAGCGTTCGTCCATTCTTCGACGCCGCTCGCGGAATGAATTTCTACGACGACCAATCGCTGACGACCGGAGAACTTTTTGAAAAATTTTTCCCCGGTCGCGAAGATGTCGTCCGACTGTTGATGGAGCCGATTACTTACGCCAACGGATCCACACTGGAAGATCCCGCGATCACCTACGGAATCGTCTTCTCTAACTTTATGGCCAAAGGCGTTTTTATCTACGAGGGTGGTACCGATGACCTCGTCGGAAAGATGCAAGCTGAGCTAACCAAGAACGGTGTTGATACCCGAATCCGTTGTGATGTATCGAAGATCCTCGTCGGCCCCAACGGCGTCCAAGGTGTCGTCGTCAATGGTCGAAATATCAAATGCCGAGCCGTCGTAAGTAACTCGAACTTGCGATCAACCATTCTCGATATGATCGGGCCAGAACACTTCGATCCGCAATTCCTTTCAGATGCTCAAGCAGTGCGACTGAACAACAGCAGTACTCAAGTCTACATGGCGCTCAAGCCTGGCGTGACGATTCCAGAGTCGACCGGTGACCTGCTTTTTTGCTCGACTGCACCCTTGTTTCGAACCAATCTGCTGCTCGATCGAAAGATCACTTCACGAACATTTAGCTTTTACTACCCGAGAACCCGCCCAACCGGTAAGGAACGCTTTGCGATTGTTAGCAGCACGAATGCAAATTGGAGTGACTGGTCCAATTTAACGGAAGTGGAATACACAGCTAGCAAACGCGACCTTGTCGAAACCACGCTCGATGCTCTCGAACAATACGTTCCCAACTGCCGCGAAAAGATCGAACATGCGGAAGCTGCCACTCCGCAAACATTTCATCATTACACCAAACATCAATTAGGTGCTAGTTTCGGCACCAAATTTGAGGGGCTGGCGGTTTCTCGCGGATTGCCACAGCAAATCAAAGGACTTTACCACGCTGGCTCGGTTGGAATCATTATGTCAGGCTGGTTAGGAGCCATCAATTACGGAGTGATCGTTTCCAATGAAGTGGATCAAATGCTCTGCAATTCCACATCTGCGATTTCCATTAAATGATTGACTCGCGACTACCACTGAGTCAAAATCCTCGACCAAGCACCTTTGATCGCACACTATTTACCATTGTTCCGTAATTCGCTGTTCTTTTCCAATTTGTTTTGAGCATGACCACACGTCGCCGCGCCAGAGAAGTCGTTTTGCAAGTACTCTACGAAGAGGATCTGAATCCGATGCGAGAGTTGGCGATCGCCGATCAATTCGTTTCAAAACGCATGCTTCACAATAAGCCCCTCGTCGCTTTTGCGCAAAAACTTTTGCGTGGTGTTCGCATCCATCGCGATGCAATCGATGAGATTTTGACCAAGCACGCTGCCAATTGGTCGGTCAAACGTATGACGACAATCGACCGCAACATCCTCCGGATGTCGACCTTCGAAATGATGCACGGTGGCGTGCCTGGACGAGTCTCGATCAACGAAGCAATCGAAATTGCAAAGCGATATGGCAATCGCAACTCCGGCCAATTCGTCAACGGCATCCTCGATCGTGTGTTGCGTGAACACGAAGCGAATCAAGCGAATGAGAAAGAAACCATCCGCCCCTAGAGTGTAGAATAATTGTCCTCAATTGTTCCGGCGTTGTGCACGATGCTTTCGGCTAAGGACCGTTCGAGAAATTATTGTCGTGGATCGCTCCGCGATCCAACGTTCTGATCGCGGAACGATCAGCGACAATGCGACAGTTAATTATCGAACGGTCCTAACGTCGTTGAGGACGACCTGGTCCGCCTGGTCCAGGCGGTGCCAATCCACCACCGATCCCCGGAATCATCTGAGCCATGCCCATCAATTGACCGATGGCTTCGTCAAAATCTTGTTGCGTTTCTGCTGTGCTGATCGTTCCCAAAAGTCCGTTTGCAAAGTTCAATCCCTGCCCTACCGTCTGATGAATAACCTTCGGATCGACTTGCCCTAGTCCAACCGTCGCTTGTCCCATCTGTTGATCCCAACTGCCTAGCAGTGCCTCAGGCAGCCAACGGCCATCCGAGAGCAAAAACTTGGTCGGCGTCTCTGGTTGTCCAGGTACTACCAACGTGATCATTGCCTCTTTTGCAGAGACCTCCTCTACCTTTGCTTCGATAACAGCGTAGTTCATCATGGGGATAAGCGGATTGTTGCCTGCCATCGATTTTTCCACGTCCTTTGCCTTAATAACGATATTGTGGACGTAGCTGCTAAGAAGGTCCCGCATTTCCGCTTGTTGCAAATAACTAGTATCCAACCATTCAACCGGGAGGCACGCCTCGAGCAAAGCAACTAGAGGATCGTACGATTTAGCGAGGGCATCTTTTTTGTCCGGTGGAATAGGGATGGCACCGCTATTCAAAACGAATTGTTTCTTGCTTCGCAGTGCTGATAACAAGTCAGTGCGAAATTTCTTTACTAAGTTCATTGTTCGCTGTTCGACCCGCGATGAAGCCAGCTTTACAACTTCTTGAACCTGTTTCTGTTTGGAAGCTGGCAACGCGTCCCAAATGACCATCGGGTTTTCGTTCTTGAGTTCGCGGAGAATGATGTCCATGAACTCTTGGGCTGTTGGGCGTGAGGGAAACGATGCTGGCTCAGTACTTTTGGCCAGTGGAGCTTTGCCACCGTTTTTAGCCATCGCTCTTGCTTTTAGCCGACTTTTGTCATCCAGTTTGTTGAGCGGGATGACGATTTCAGTTCCGTCTGCCTTGCGAAGTGTTAATTGGACACCTTCCAATTTTACGAATTCGGCCGTCAACGTTTTTTCGCCCGAGCTGTCCGTCCAGCCTTCCGTTGCTTGCGGGCGATCTTGTGCAGAGGCTGACGCAGCCGTCATAGAAAACGAAACAAGCGTAGCCGCCAACGCGAACCAAGTCGCGAAAATTCGCGAAAGAGAGGAAAGCGACTTCCAAGGACATTGAGGAACCATGAAAAGGGTCTCGCACTGAAAGGAATACTTTTGGTTATGACAAATCAAAATAGTCGATTCCGAGCTAAATGTCATGTCTAGGATTCATTTCTTAGCCTTTTTCTTCACCGTTTTACTGAAGCGGACCTCGACGTCATTGGCAAGTTGCATGCCCGGCGTGCTTCGACCGTTCGATACAATCTGTTCTAGCAAACGAGTTAATCGGGAAACAATTTCTGGGTTTTTCGCTTGTGCGTTTTTGGATTCGGTGGGGTCGGTGCTTAGATCGTACAGCTGGATGTCTGGCAAGCCTTGTAGGGAAGCTTCAGGATCCTTAGGCATGCCCCAACCGCCGGAACCGGAACAAAACTCAAGCTTCCACTTGCCTTGTCGGATAGAAAACATTCCGTCGATAGAATGGTGGACGACGGCTTCATGAAGCGCTGCTTTGTCCGTGCCGAATAGAGCAGGTAGAATACTAACACTGTCTTCGGCTGCATTTGCCGGAAGGTTGACACCGAGGATTTCAGCGCATGTCGCAATGAAATCGACGTGACAGATGACTTGATCACTTTGCGAGCCAGCCTTAATTCTATTTGGCCAGCGAACAATGTATGGAACTCGATGGCCACCCTCCCAAATGTCCGCTTTGTACCCGCGAAACTGAGCGCTCGCGAAGTGTCCATTTTGTTCAAGTTCTTCTGTCTTGGCCGCTGGCGAACAACCGTTATCAGCGGTAAAGAAGACAAGAGTATTGTCGGCAATACCAGCTCTATCGATCGCCGCGAGCACATCGCCAACCACCGCGTCGGTCTGCATCACAAAGTCTCCATAATCACCGAGACCACTTTTGCCTTTCCATTCAGGTGTCGGCAAGATCGGTGTGTGCGGCGACGTGAGAGGCAGGTAGAGGAAAAATGGCCTGTTTTCTTTGGCGTCCGAGGTCTTTTCGTCAATGTAGGCGACCGCTCGCTGACCGAGTCGAGGAAGCATGTTGATCGGCTGGATTTTTTCCGTAACCTTGTCGTTCTCGATTAGTCCCGACATCGTACGAGCGTTGGAGCAACCCCAGAATAAATCAAATCCGCGTGCAATTGGCCCTTCGATGATTTTCGAACCGACAGGCAATCCCGCTCCACCGTTCTTTCCGGCATTTGCCTTTTTGTCTACCGCCTTGGCCGTCTCCTGAACCTCAGGCGGTCGTTCCGAATCGAAGCCTAAATGCCATTTGCCAAGCGCTGCTGTGGCATACCCTTGTTGCTTGAGAAAGGAAGCGACGGTCAGACGTCCAGAAGAGATCAATGGGGGGTCATCGGTGCCATCCAGTACGCCATGTTGCAATTGAGTTCGCCAAGCGTATCGTCCGGTCAACAATCCGTAGCGAGTGGGCGTGCAGACACTCGATCCACTGTGAGCATCCGTGAATCTCATTCCTTGGCTCGCGAGTTTATCGAGGTGAGGTGTTGGGATTTTACCGCGTTCCGGATTCATTGCATGCAGATCTCCGAAACCGAAATCGTCAGCGAGTATGAAGACGATGTTGGGGGCGTCTTTGGCACGACTTTGCGAGCCGGATTCAGCCGACGCGTTTTTGGCGACCGTAAAATAAACCACTATTGCTACAACAAAGACAACGATCGCATTAAAGGACAGCTTGGAGTGGGATCTCGTCACGGGTAGTACTCTTTGTTGGGGATGACTCACTCGCGACTCCTAAGAAAAGTTTCAGAGCTCTTCGGGCCGGCAGAATTTGATCGGCATTTCGCTGTTCGGGTTATCCAAAACCATACCCAATCTGCCAGCCAATAATTCATCGAGTTCTTTGCCAATGATCTCGGCTCGCCAACCAAGCGTCAAACATGGTGGCGGAGCGTCGTCACTTTGTGGTTCCAATCGAAACTTTACGAAATCGCGCAAATCGTCTGACGTTGCCACGATCGCGGGTGCAATCCGCTTGGTGCGACAAATGTAAGCAAGTGCAGCGGACAAAAACTGCGTTAGCATTCCTGCTGGTTGACCTTTTCCGTAACGTTGCTTCTTGGGCCACGTGGGTGCGGGCTGCAACAGCGAATCCTCAATGGCTTTCGCAAGCTCGGGCAAGTAGAGCTTGGTGTGGCGATGCTCCATGCCTCGCAGAGAGGTCATGCGTCGAACGTCCGATGTTCCTCGCCGTGCAAGTTCAACTAGTAAATCATCTCGCAAGATTTTTCGGGGTGGAACATCGCGTTCTTTGGCTTTTAAGTCACGCCAATTCCAGAGGCCACGCACAATCGATAGGGAGTTTCCCGAAAGGGCTTGAATGCCGCTGATCCGAAACCAGCTTTCGTTCGACTCGAATTCTGCAAGCTCCTCCTGTCGACGTCTCGTCTCTTCTTCAAGCCAAGACAGCCGATCCTGTTTCTCCAATTGTTGACTCAGTGCTTTAAAAAGTCGAGGCAAATCACGAACGTCTTGAGCCGCGTACTGAAGTTGTTGGTTTGACAGTGGGCGGTTTCGCCAATCCGACCGTGTCTCTTCCTTGTCGAGAACCATGCCGGTAAAACGATGAACCAGATTGCCATACGAGGCCGGATATTCGAAGCCCAGAAATGCAGCAGCAATTTGAATGTCGAAAAGCTTGGGTATAAGTTTTTTGGTTGCTCGATAGCAAAAAAGTGTTTCTTCGCGACCAGCGTGCACAACGACAGTCGTTTCCGGATCGATCAAAGATTCCCAGAAAGGTCCAAGATCGGTACAGGAATACGGGTCGATGATCGCGATTTCATCTTCCGTTGCAACTTGAACCAGGCAGAGCTCTGGGCGGTACGAATCCTCGGCAACAAACTCCGTATCAAAGGCGACAAGCTTCTGAGCAGCTATCTTGTCGCAAAGCTGATGGAGTGATTCTGGGTTTGTGATATAATTGAATTGTGCGTTCAAACGCTGCCCTGCGGATGTTGTGGTTCGTTGGGATTGACTAGCCTCGCTGAGGTGAAAACAACAGGCGTCACTTTTGAGAATTGTGCGAAATGCTAGCAAACCAGCATTATTTGTACACGGAAACGCAATCCACCACAACAATGGGTGGAGGGCATCGCTGGAATCAGAGTGGCTGTAATCGGCGTCGAGATAAGGACGAGAATTGCGAGTTTGCTAAAGGATGACTGCAATATTAGCCAACCAAACTTGCTGGGTGCCCAAACCGGGGTTATTAGTCAGTGCTCGATCGATTTTTGAATCGAGATTCATTGTTGCTTCAGGTGCTGGCTGGCTTGATCTTAAGGAGCCGTCGTTGGGATCGCTTGGCAGACCATCGCTCGAGCTTATTTTCGCTGTCTTTGAGCTGGACATACCCAAAACAGTGCAGGTGAGTGTTGCAGGTGGTGAACTTGTCAATTGGACAGCGGATTTAGACAACTTGTTGGCAGCCAAGTTGCCAGCAAGAACTTATCTCAAAATGGCTTTAGCGTATTGCAGCGGCACCGACTGGCAAAAGATTGCCGAACGAATTTCGCGTGCTTTAGTTCGTCGTTCGCAACTAATCTTGGTACATTATGCAGATACAGAGAATTCGAGATCACCGCATTGGCAAGAAGTGATCGAAATCACAAAGTCACTTGGTGGAAAGTTTGTATTGATCGATACACATTGCAAGAAGTCGGGTGGCCTGTTGGATCACTATTCGCTCGAGCAACTCGAAAAAATGATTAGCTCGGCCAAGCAACTTAGGCTCGGAGTCGCTTTGGCAGGCTCATTGAAATTGGAGCAATTGCCAAGCTTATCGAATTTGCAAGCCGATTGGCTTGGCGTTCGAGGCGCTGTTTGTCAAGAAGCACAGCGAACCGGTGATCTTTGTTTGGATCGATTGCAGCAGGCAGTTGCACTGTTTCCCGCATGTTCATCCATTGAAAGCTGATCGCTATGTCATCTGGTAGCGAACGAGATCGACCTTGCGGGCTATTGCGACAGGGGAACAAGGTGGTTGGCAACGTTTGCATGCCAGAAGCGACCGAAATATTTATCAAGGAATTCAATCACTGCTATGGACAGTTGCGACTTGAAGTGAGTGAGCAGCCGACGAACGTCGCGAGGCCATCTTTGAATCCGCACACTTTTCGATTGCCAATGTGGTTCCGTCACGTTTGGAATGAAAAAAACGAGGATGAATAAGTCCCGCCTTTGGTAGGTTCCGGACTGCCGGGGAGTCGACTGTCCAATGTGCAGCGGAAAACAGAACACGGTAGTAACTTGACACAATTTGCGGGTACGGCTAATCTTTGGCCTACCACGACCCTGGGGGATTAGCTCAGTTGGGAGAGCGCTTGCATGGCATGCAAGAGGTCGCAGGTTCGAGTCCTGTATTCTCCACT
>CAMDKL010000053.1 GCA_945900945.1 Pirellula staleyi DSM 6068 | reverse complement strand
CCACCACCACCACCACCACCACTTCGACCACTTCGACCGCGGAATCCACCGCCGGCTCCGCCGCCAGAACGACCACGACCGCCGCCGCCACCAGACGAAGTTCGTTCGGGACGCTCTCCACCGCGCTCTTCAAATGGACGATCTGGGTCATTTTCGCCATCTTCGCTCGGGCCATCGCCCCCTTCAGCCCCTTCGGCACTAGCGAATTCATCCTCGATCCCAAGCTCTTCTAATGCGCGACGACGCGATAGCTTGACGCGATCATGATCGTCAATGTCGATAACGATCACCTTCATCGAATCGCCAACTTTGCAAACAGCGTCCACACTCGGAACGTAGCCACTGGAGAGTTCACTGATGTGGCAAAGGCCATCTTTTCCAGGCAGGATTTCGACGAACGCACCGAAGTCGCGAACGCTTGAGACGGTACCGTCATAGATCTTGCCGATCTGGACAGTAGCCGTGCACGCTTCAACACGAGCCAGAGCGGTTCGTGCGGAATCGGCATCTCCACTGGACACGGTGACGTTGCCTTCATCATCCACATCGATGTTCGCACCGGTATCTTCTTGGATCGAACGAATGTTTTTTCCACCAGGACCGATTAGAGCGCCAATCTTTTCTGGGTCGATCTTCGTTCGTAATAGCCGTGGCGCGTATCGACTGATTTCGGTGCGAGGGCGAGGCATGCAGGTAAGCATCTTACGCAGGATTTCCATCCTGGCTTCCTTCGCTTGTTTCAGTGATGCTCGGATGATTTCTTCGCTGATGCCGTCAATCTTGAGATCGAGTTGAATTCCCGTAATTCCGTTTTGAGTACCCGAAATCTTGAAGTCCATATCGCCGTGGTGATCTTCGTCACCGAGGATATCTGTTAGCAAAACGAAGGAGTCCTTTTCACGGACCAATCCGATGCTGATTCCAGCTACGGGATTCGTGATAGGAACTCCTGCCGCCATCAGAGCCAAGCATCCGCCGCAAACGCTGGCCATCGACGATGATCCATTGCTTTCGAGAATGTCGCTGATCAGACGGATGGTGTAGGGGAAATCATCCGGATCTGGCAATACTGGCTCGAGCGATCGTTCGGCAAGCATTCCGTGTCCGATTTCGCGTCGACCTGGGGCTCGAATTGGACGGCATTCCCCGACCGAAAACGATGGGAAATTATAGTCCAACATAAATTTCTTGCTGTACTCTTCGACGAGTCCATCGACACGCTGTTCATCGCGAGGTGTCCCGAGAGTTACTGTCACGAACGCCTGTGTCTCACCCCGTTGAAAAAGTGCAGTTCCATGAGTGCGTGGGAGCAAATCGGATTCGCAGTGAATCGGTCGCAGACTCATGCTGTCGCGGCCATCCGCACGGGTTCCCCCGAGAATTGCATCGCGTACAACGCGATTTTCAAGTGTGTGCCATGCTCGATACAATGTATCCTTGGTCAAAGCACCTTCTGCTTGCGAGTCAGGAATCATTTCTGCTAAGGCAGTTGCTCGAAGTGCATTGCACGCATCGTTACGGGCTTGCTTGCCTTCGGTTTGCTTCGCATCCTTAAAACGATCGTAATACGTCGACTTCAAATGAGCGACGATTTCGGTGTCGTCAGGAATTGGGTAATGGGCCTTGGTCGGCTGGATTTTTTCGAATAGCTCACGCTGCAGGGCGATGATTTCTCGGCAAATGCCATGAGCAAATTTGATGGCGTCCACCATTTCGCCTTCAGGGATTTCCTGTGCGAACCCCTCCACCATGACGACTTCACGATCGTTAGCAGAAACGATCATGTCGAGATCGCTATCTTCCAGCTGAGCATGGGTTGGAAACGCTACAAAGTTTCCTTCAACGCGTCCGACACGGGTCGTGGCGATCGGGCCAGTAAATGGAAGTGAGCTAATGAACAAGGCACAAGCACCGCCATTCATGGCGAGTACGTCAGCATCATTCTGCACGTCGCTACTTAAGACAATCGACTGAACCTGGACATCGTCGCGGAATCCTTCCGGAAACAGCGGACGAATCGGACGGTCGATCAAGCGGCTTGTAAGCGTTTCCTTGGTGGTTGGACGCGTTTCTCGCTTTAGAAAACCGCCAGGGAACTTTCCCGCTGCCGCGAACCGTTCGCGGTAGTCGCAGGTCAAGGGGAAGAAGTCTGTACCAGGCCTTGATGGTCCAGTTGAGACTGCATTTAGAACAACAGTATCGCCGTATTGGCAAAGCACACATGCTGTAGCTTGCTTGGCCAACTGCCCCGTTTCAAATGCCAATACAGAATCACCGATTTTCTTTTCAACTCGAATTTTCACAACAATATTTCCTTCAAAAATCATTCGAAACAACCGTTCTAAGGCGTTTTGCAGATCCTGCCTTCGGTCGTTTGATACCGGAATGGCGACCCATTCCAATCAAGACGACCGGCTTCGCGCACGCCGAGAACATGTAAGAGAACGACAAAAAGTGATGACAAAAGAGGCCACACTTTGGCCTCACCGACAAACAACACAATTCCCCATGGCGAACAGTACGCGACGGGATTTACGTGGTCTAAACCACATCCAACACTAAATATCTAGAGCGATGAACTCGCCAGCACGAAATCAATGCACAACCATCAAACACCAAGGGCTGGTTCATGCGAACCAGCCCAAAAATCTAAACACTACTTGCGGATATTCAACTTGCCTATCAGCTCCAAATACCGCTTTGGATCGTGCTTCCGAACATAGTCGAGCAACGATCGTCGCTTGCTTACCATTCGGAGCAAACCGCGTCTGCTCGAATAGTCGCGGACGGCACCACGCATATGCTCCGTCATTCCGTTGATTCGCTCCGTCAACATCGCGATTTGCACATCTGGCGAACCATTGTCACCCTCATGCGTACGAAATTGGCCGATAATTTCTTGTCTTCGTTCTTTGGTAACGGTCATGTAAAGAGAAACTCACATCTGCTTGCAACAACGACCTCAGGAATCCCGGGAGGCCTAGATTTTTACTATTGGAGGAAGAATGTTACCTCCTTTTTCAAGTATTGCAACGGCAATTCTTCCCAACGCCGGGTTAGAATGGAGCAGACTCTTTTGAGCCGCAGTCGTTAGCCGAGTTTAAAACCATACTTTTTGTCCACGTAGCTAGCACCAAATGATACTCGCTTTGCGATTTTGTGAACCGGTGGGCGCTAGCCCCGGGCTTGAATTCGCTGGTTAAGTCGCTTTAAGCGTAGCCCGAGTCTAGCGACTACGGTTCAAATGGACCCTGGATTGTATCTTTCAAAAAAATTCCTCGTAATCCACTGCATGTCCTTTCTCAATACTTTTCGAATCGCCATGCGTGCCTTGGCGAAAAATAAGCTTCGGGCTGGCCTAACCATTTTAGGGGTCGTCATCGGTATCGCGGCCGTAACGGCCATGGTTTCAATCGGTGCTTCTGCCAGCGAATTGGTTCAGGGGGAGTTTACCAACCTCGGAACCAATGTGATCGTACTTCAACAGGGTAACCGTCGCGGCGGGCGAGCGGCCCAACTCCCGACGATTACGGCCGCCGATGTACACGCAGTTGGGCGAGAATGCGCAAGCGTCTTAGCGGCGACCCCTATTGTGGGGGCGGCAGGCCAGGTTGTTTCGGGAAACAACAATTGCCGGCCAAGGGATTTGCTGGGGGTCGGTGCTGACTTTCTGCTCGTTCGAAATTGGCAAATGCGATTGGGTGCGTTTTTCTCAGACGGCGACATCAATAACTCCAACAAAGTTTGTGTGGTCGGCCAAACCGTCGTCAAGAAACTTTTCCAAACAGCGAATCCGATCGGACAAAGTGTTCGCGTCAAGAATATCCCATTCGAAATTGTGGGTGTGTTAGCCAGTAAAGGAGCCAACATCGTCGGCGATGACCAAGATGACGTGGTTTTAATGCCCTACACGACCGTTCGCAAACGCCTACAAGGTAGCAATTTCAACAACGTGGACGTGGCCCTCATTTCCGCTCGCAGCACCGAACTCATGAGCCAAGCGCAGCAGGAGATCGAAGCGTTAATGATGGATCGGCACCGAATTGGTTTGGGACAACAACCCGACTTCCAAGTCGCTAACACGACCGAGATTGCGGGTGTGTTCAGCCTCGTAACTGGGACACTTACCGCCATGCTTGCGTCCATTGCCGGTATATCGCTGGTGGTCGGGGGGGTCGGCATTATGAACATCATGCTCGTTTCGGTCACAGAACGCACGCGTGAAATCGGAATTCGCATGGCGGTTGGGGCTAGACCGAGAGACATCTTGATGCAATTCCTCGTCGAGTCGATGGTCTTGTCCGTTATCGGCGGAGCCATTGGCGTCCTACTTGGCGTTTTGGGATCGGTTTCACTAACTATGGCCATTAACGCCTTCTCGTCAGGCAAGGACTGGCCGATCGTGGTCAGTCAGGCCGCTGCAATTGGAAGTCTACTTTTCTCCGCAGCAGTCGGCATAGGCTTTGGATTTTACCCAGCTTGGCGAGCCAGTAGACTCGACCCAATCGACGCTCTTAGATACGAGTAAGGTTTGACAAATACCTCTTTTCAGCTCACTATTGGATTCCAAAATTAAGTGTTTCTCTTTTTTGTTTTGTAGGCGAGAGTGAACGACGAAGAAGAACTGATCCAGTCCGCACTTGCCGGCAATAGCTCCTCGTTTGAAGTCTTGGTAACACGATATCAAGACCGTTTGTATACGGCTATGATCAGTGTCGTTGGAAATACCGATGAAGCGGAAGACGTCGTCCAAGAGGCATTTATCCAAGCCTACCTCAAACTCGACACCTTCCAGCAGAACAGCCGATTCTTCACTTGGCTCTATCGTATTGCCTTCAACTTTGCATTAGCAAAACGCCGCCGCCGCCGAGGTCATCTTTCTCTCGACGAGAGCCGTGAATTATCCGGCTCCGAGCCGACGTCGAAAACGGAAGCTCCTGATGCTCGCATGTCGCGGTCCGAAGATGTTGGTTTGGTTCACCAGGCCTTAGCCATCTTGTCAGAGGATCATCGATCGATTCTCGTCCTACGCGAAATGGAGGATTTAGCCTACGAAGAAATTGCAGAAGTACTTCAAATCTCGATTGGTACAGTGCGGTCCAGATTGAATCGCGCCCGTTTTTCATTGAAACAACAATTGGAAAAATTCCCACAATGGAACCCAGAATCATAGCCGAGACTTCCCTTGGCCGTCGGGGCGATTCAGCGATGCACCTGGCACCTGGGGACGCAAAAGGCAGCCAGTGAACTTGGATCTTTCCGCTAAGCCGATCATTCAGACGAATACCATAGGGTATCATTGCCGATAGTGCAAACACACGCAGTGGCACCTCATGCGTCGCCTGAATCCCCGGTAAATCGTTCGTCCTATTCTCCCAAGGAGGAAGCAATGTCAAGTTCATCTCTATCGGCTCCCATGAAACTCGAAATGCTCAAACTGGATGAACTCAGCCAAGAGCAAAAACGATCAATTCAAAAGGCTGCGCAGTTTGTGGTCGTCGCGACTGTATGCAACCGCAAACTTACTAACGAATGGCTCAATAGTCTCGGCCCAATCGGGGAGCTTCACGTGATGGGATTGTTTACGACTCTCACGCGTGGATCACAGCTTCGAGGTTGCTGTGGATTCCTCGGGCGTCCAACCACTTTGCGAGAAGCGATCGTATCCTCAGCGCAACGCACGGCCAAAGAAGACACGCGGATGCCCGCCATATCCACCTCCGAGTTGTCTTACCTCAACCTCGATGTTTCGATACTAGCATCACCGATCGTTCTGACTGTTCCGGCGGATCGACGGATCGAGAGCATTCAAGTGGGAAAGCACGGACTCAAAATTACACGAGGTCAGCAGTCCGGACTGCTATTACCAAGTGTCCTGGAGGAGCAGAATTGGACGGTGGAGCAGTTTTTAGAAGGTGTTTGTCGAAAAGCAGGGCTCCCCGAAACAGCATGGATGGATGGCGACACACTTTTGGAGACCTTTGATGGCGTAGTGATCGAGGGCAAAATTGAAAGTTCTAGCTTGCCTTCGGAAGTGCCGATAAGGCAGGCGCCCGGCGATATTTCCAGCTTGTTGAAATTGAAACAGGTTGCCACTCAAAACTTGATTGCGCTCTCTCATGGCGCAACGCCAACCTATTACGCTCTCGATGCAATGGACGGAAATGTCAATGGATTGGTTCTGTCGATTGTGAATACTGAGACCTCCAAACCCCTAGCGCATTGGATCAAAACCTCGTTGCGAAACGCTATGCCATTGCAATCGAGTCTTTTCGATCTTTGCAAAGCTGCATCGGAAGTGCTTGCCAAAGCCCAATTCCAGAAAACAACCGACATAGAACTAGCGATTACAGTGCTATTCGACCCAGCGCATCACGGTTCCGTTCCGTTTGAGGATTGGAACCAGAAGGAGTTGAAGTCCGAATTGAGCCGCTGCGAAACAACTGGACTTGAGTCTGCGTTCCGCGCGGTCGTCGCAGTTTGCGGAGATCGCGCTGCGGTTGCCTTCGACGCAAATAAGAGTATCGAGACGCTGTTGACTGAGGCTGCCCTCTCCATCAAGACGCGACGTAATCCTATTGGCATATACTCGATGGGATGCATGTCAACTGCCAGTTCACTATTGGCAAGCAATGCGACAATGGCTTTCAGCACCGACGATGTTCGAATGCCCGCAGTTGGACAGACATTCTATCCGTCCAATCCAGAGGCTAGACGCCAGCTCGTCGGTGTGTTGAAAGCAAACGTACCTGCGGACGTTTCACCCACTCCAGCGCTAGCCATTATGACACCGCATGCCGGTCTAAATGAAAGCGGTCAAGTTGCAATGGATGTGTGGAGTAAAGTACAGTTGCCGTCCACGCTGTTGATCATTGGTCCAAAGCATACTGCGATGGGTTGTGATTGGGCTGTATCGCCATCGCGGGCATGGGAACTGCCTGGGGGCGATTCCTGGAAGACGGACAAGGGGCTAATGCACAGGCTAGCCGATGGGATTGAAGGACTTGAGTTGGATCTTGCGGCTCATGCGCGTGAACATGGCATCGAAATACAGCTTCCCATACTTGAGGCTCTTTCCACTTTGGAAAATCGACCGAAACTGGTAGCGATAGTCTTGAAAAGTGCCTCGCTTGAAGAGATCATGCTTGCTTCTGAAAATCTAGCTGGCGTCCTGAGAGATTTGCCGGAACGACCTCTCTTAGTGATCTCTAGCGACATGAATCACTATTCGCCCGAAGCGGAAAATCGTCGGCGAGATCGGTTGGCGATAGACGCATTGTTGACAGGTGATCCGAAGCAATTGATGGAAGTCTGCAGGAACAACCGCATCAGTATGTGCGGGTTAGTGCCGGCTGCGATCGTAATGCAAACCCTCATCGACCTCGGCGAGCCGTTTACGGTAGAAGAAGTAAGCTACGATAACAGCGCAAGCAGCGGTGGCGATCCAAACCGCGTCGTGGGATACGCTGGAATCGTCTTCAGGGCCAAATAGTGTGGTCGAGCACTCCGTGATCGCGAGCATCTCCAATGCGAATAAGTTGGGTTGGCTGTTGCCAAAACTAGCTTCGCAGGGTTAGAACTTGGCTCAATCGATTGAAACTTCCCTCAAATCACTATCCTTATCGGCCCAGGAAACAGACGTCATGCCACTAAAAGACATTGAAGAAATCACTAAATTCTTGAACGCCCGAGGATTTCAAGATGCAGACGAAATGGCTCATGATGCGGTTGAAGAGGGGGAGCCTATTGTTGAGACCATTTGCTTCCATGAGATTGCAGAGGATTTGTTCAACCCGATTCACGATGCGAGCTGGGTCGAGGAGGCAGCCGACGATAGCGATCACGAAATCGGCGATCATCTTCGACGCTTGCTCTCAGCGGGAGCGGATCCTCAGGATCTAGCGATTTTTGCACGCTACATGCAGCGCAGGTTTGCAAGCGACTTGGGTCGGATCCTGGACGGTATCAACTTGTACACATCGCCCGAACGGCCATTCGAAGACTTCGGTATTTTCGCACTGGTTGATGGAAAGCCGACAGCCCAGATAACCGATTTAGAAGAGGGGCTAGGGTTCTGGGATTTGGACTCGGAAATGGAATTATCGCTTTCCGTGGCTAAGGCTTTGGAAGATGACGATGACGACGGCGACCAGGTTTGAATAAAATGGATGGCTAGAAACCCTACGGCAACTAAACTGGAGCAAAGTTACGTCTTCAGTTTTCAAACTGTTTTTACGTCATGTCTCGTTTTTTGAAATTTCATCGACTTCAAATTGCCGTCTGCACGCTCCTGCTGGTTGCTAAGCCCGTTTTGGGTCAGGCGTACAAAGAAGACGTTGGCTATAACAAACTAAAGAATGAGGTCGGTGCGGGCCTCGCCAACGGAGCGGGGGTGAACGTCGCAATCGCGGAAGCTAATGTTGGAGTCGCGGGAACCAATACCTACTTCCTCACCACAACGGACCCTGAATTTGGTGGAAAGACCTTTATCGATGTTAGTGCCACTTCACCGAGAAATGACTCGGGGCATGCAACGGGTGTAGGTCAATTGTTTTTTGGCAATACCTCAAGCATGTCGCCTGGTGTTTCCAACATTCAGGTCTATTTTGCAGACGACTTCGTATTTAATAAGCAAAGAAACCTGCAGAATGGCGTGAACCCGTTGGCTATTTCCCCATTCTCCGTCATGAACCATTCTTATATCGCTACTGATTTTACTGTTCCGAGGGCCTTGGATTCGAATGCAAGGCTCGACTATACAGTTGCACGCGATAAGTTTACGTCGGTTGTAGCACTCGGCAATGGTGGCGCGCTACCTCAAATCTATGGCCAATCCTACAACTCGATTGTTGTCGGGTTGAGCAATGGGGGCCATAGTCATGGGGTGACCGACGTAGGCGTAGCAGGACGCGTCAAGCCAGATATCGTGTCACCACGAGGTACCACAAGTGAAGCGACACCCTTGGTTAGTTCTGCAGCCGCACTGCTGCATCAAGCGGCCAATGATTTCGGATCTCCAAACGCTCGTAACAGCGAAGTGATGAAGGCTATCATTATGACGGGTGCCACTAAAGATACGCTTCCAGCATGGACCAATACATCGACACGGCCTCTCGACAGTGTTTTTGGTGCTGGTCAACTCAATGTCTATAACAGCTATAGAATTTTAGAAGCCGGCGAGACCAATGGCCTGATCAATATCCCGATAACCAATACTGCCATCAACAGTGGCTTGCAAGGTTGGGACTATGGAACATCGATCACTCCAGGTACACCGCAATATTGGAATTTCAACGTGGCGTCGGGTCAGATGATTTCCGAAGCTTCCATTTTGTTGACGTGGAATGCCCAGTACAAAAACGCAAATGGTGATTTCGATTCCAATCTTTCCTTGGCTAATATGGATCTAAAGCTGTTTACCTCCAATAATGGTGTTTTGGGAGCAGAAATAGGAGCGAGCTCGAGCCTTGTGGACAATGTCGAACATATCTACTTCAAAAATCTTTCCGCAGGTCTATATACGATTGCGGTCAACTCCAACCTGAATACCAGCTTCGGCTTGGCCTGGAGCATTACTGCTGTTCCCGAACCGAGTAGTATCGTGTTTCTTTGCTTTGTCGGTCTGATCGTGTCGTGTCGAGCTCTAAGGGAACGTATTCGTACGTAAATTTTGGATGCGCTAGAAAGAAACCGGGCAGTTGGATCTTGGCGCCCAATCCAATGATTGCAGGCTTGAGTATTTCGCCAATGGAAGAAAGTGCGTTTCTTGCGTATCATAAGTTTGCTGTTTGAGTCCTTTTATTAACACCACCTTTAATCTCATTAAATCCAATGTCGACCGCACCTGCTTTAGCTAAACCAACTGCCTCGGTCCAAGATCCCTATTTCCAGGAGCTTTTTGCCGAGAGAATCGGCGGTATTAGCTATGGCAAAGGGAACGAGATCTACAAGTTCGAAAAGATCAAGCGGGCTAAACGAAAGGCGATGGCTGACTACCCGGATCGCGGACTGCTCGATTATGGCATCGGCGAAAACGATTCGATGGCGGACATCCAAGTCCGGCAACAAATGTCCGTCGAGATCAATCGACCAGAGAATCGCGGGTACATGGACAACGGTCCCGCCGAATTCAAACAAGCCGTTAGTCGCTTCATGTACCGCGAGTTTCAAGTTGAATTGGATGCGACCAACCAAATCAATCATTGCATCGGCAGCAAGACCGCGTTGTCCATGTTGCCCGCGTGCTTCATTAATCCTGGTGACATCACGATGATGACTGTGCCCGGCTATCCCGTGGCTGGCACTCATACGAAATACTATGGTGGTACGGTTTATCGATTGCCACTCTTGGCCGAGAACGATTTCTATCCGGACTTTAGTCAAGTCACCGACGAGACCTGGGGGCGGACCAAGATGGTTGTGGTCAATTACCCCAATAGTCCAACCGGACAGGTAGCAACACAGGAACTTTATACGGAGATGGTCGAACTTGCACACAAGCATAAGTTCATCGTCGTTCAGGACGCAGCACACATCTTGTTGACGTTTCGAGGCAAGCCTTTGAGTTTTCTGCAAACTCCGGGCGCGATGGATGTCGGAGTCGAAGTGCACTCGATGAGCAAAGGCTTTGACATGATCGGCTGGCGCATAGGTTGGGTTTGTGGTAATGCAAAAGTCGTTCAAGCGTTCTCCGATGTTAAGGACAATTGCGACAGTGGCCAATTTGGAGCGGTGCAGCGAGCCGCCATCACAGGACTCGATTCGCCCGAGATTCCTCAACGTATCAATGCAAAGTATCGTCGTCGGCTAGAAAAGTTGGTGGCATGCCTTCGCCGTTGCGGGTTTACATGCGATGTTCCTGGTGGAAGTTATTTCCTCTACACCAAGGCGCCTAAAGGTATTCAGGGAGGATTGCAGTTCGCAAATGCCGAGGAAGCCTCTCAGTACTTCATTACAGAGCATTCGATGGTGACAGTTCCTTGGGATGACGCTGGCAGTTACTTGCGATTTTCCGTTACCTACGAAGCCGACGATGAGGCTGGCGAGGATGCATTGATGTCCGAAACACTACGGCGCATTGGTTCGCTATCGTTGGTCTTTTAGTCATGAATTTAACACGTGTACTCCAACCGTACGTTTGCTGCCTGGGTAATCCCGTTGCGGGCAATCCGACGCAGTTTGTGATGTACCGTGCCGCGCGAGACTGCGGCGTCGATTGGCGATTTTTTACCTCACAGGTGGAAGTCGACCAATTTGAGATCGCCTTTCGTGGTGTTCAAGCGTTGGGCCTAAGCGGAGTGGCCCTTTTCGAACCATTTCAATCCAAAGCGATGTCGTTGCTCGATAGTGTGACGGAATCGGCAATGTGCTTAGGATGTGCTAATGTTGCTAGGCTAGATGGAAGTTCTTGGCTGGGAGATAACACTCTTGGTACCGGAATTATCAACTGCATCGAGCCTTTGCTCGAGGCTTCTCACACCGCGATTTTTTCCGAAAGCGTTGACCAAGAGAGCGAACGGCATTCGACGATATTAGTCGTGGGAAACACCAAAATTGCAAACGCGATGCGGCTGGCAAGTCCCAAGTTGGCAAAGCGTATTGGCCTAGTATCTGAGGAAATCGGGGACCAACCGAAGCGGTTCGAACTAGTAGAAAAAGATTCGAATGAAGTCAAAGACTCGTTGGGGTTTGCATCCCTAGATGAATTTTCGCAAAGCGGTTCGCGAGTTGGCTGCTTGGTATTAGCCTCCGTCCCAAACGCCGCGATTTCACGTCAAATTGCGAGCTTGTCGTGGAGTAAATCGGCCAACAGCCTGGTTCTCGCCTCTGCGACGGAAAAACAATTGCGACTCTGGAGAGATTCAGTGAAAGGCCACAATGTGAATCACGTCGATCCTGTGGAACTAATGGCACATCAAGCGGCGGCGGACTTTCATTTTTGGACCGGTGTCTATCCTGCCATCGATTTGATTCGTGATTCGCTCGAGGAGTACATGCAATGGTAACACCACAGCTTTATGTAGAATTGGGCCTCACACATCATTCGGAAGCGAAGGAAAACGACCATAGCGCCAGCCTACTGAACACTTAAAACCAAGAGCGGGTGGCATTGCTCTCACTCTGCGATAATCTGTGTAATCTGCCGATGAAAATGAACTTCGATAGTTGACCGCAGATGAACGCAGATGACCGCAGATTTCAGAACGGACCTAGCCGTAAAGAAAGATTATGATCCTGTGTGAATCGTACCGCCGACTTCCGCACGTCGCATAAGCAATCGACTAGGATTACTAGTATGAATAGGATTAAGACTTAACCGTTCGTGGCCGAAGGCCGTGAATTTCATAGCACTTAACAATACCATCGATTGACCTATGTTGGAAAAAAAGGGAGCGACTACTGGATCGGCGGTGGATGCTAGTTACGGTTGGGTAGCAGAATGGGAAAAACACGAAGCGACCTGGATTGCTTGGCCTCACAATGCAAAAACGTGGCTAGGCAAATTCGATAATATCCCCAACGTGACGGAAAAAATGGTCCGCACCCTGGCAGAGGTTGAGAAAGTTCATGTACTCGGTGGGACTCCTGATGCGACACTGCAGGCTCGACACTTTCTAAGTGGAGCAACGAATGTAACGATCCATGAAACGGATACCAACGATTGCTGGATTCGCGATTTTGGTCCAACTTTTTTGTTAAGTGACGATCGGAAAAAGCTAGGGGCAACTCGATGGCGGTTCAACGCATGGGGAGGTAAATACCCGCACGAAAAAGACGCAACCGCGTCGGCAAAGATCTGTGAGATGCTAAGCTGCGAAGGCAAGTTGCGTAAAGACGGAGAACTTGAATTAGTGTCGTTTGGTTCGAGTTTGGTTGGTGAAGGGGGCGGCATGGAGACCGATGGCCAGGGAACATTAATGACCACGAGCAGTTGCTTGCTTGCCTCCACTCGCAATTTCCATTGGACTCGCGAACGGATCGAAGCCGAGTTGAAACGGATGCTTGGAATTCGAAAAGTACTATGGGTCGATGGCGGAGCATTGGCAGGTGACGACACCGATAGTCACATCGATCAATTGGCAAGGTTTATTCGACCAGGTCTGGTCGTTGCTGCCGTTTCCTATTCCAACAACGACAGCAACGCAGCCAAATTAAACCTGCAACGGGAACACCTCATCGAAATGACGGACGCTATGGGTCGGCCACTCGACATTATTCCACTGATGACACCACCGCCTCGCTTGATCCAAGGCAAGCGGGTGCCAGAGAGCTACTGCAATTTTTACATTGCCAATGAGATCGTCATCATGCCGACGTTCGGCTTTCGCGAAACGGACGATTTGGCTGCGGGTATTATGCAAGACCTAATGCCAGAGCGTCGCGTAGTATGCATTGACGCATCCGACTTTATTTGGGGCTTAGGAGCGTTTCACTGTGCAACCCAGCAGCAACCGGCTATACATAGCTGATTCGGACCAAATGCCGGGACGATGACCACTTTTTTTCGTTGCACGGTATGAGGAGCGAAACGCAGTCCGTGCCAACTTGGTCGCTCGAGCGAAAGACTGGCACTGGGGATCGTTGTTCCGGTGGTTGAGCCAACCAGAGAAACGTAAGGGGACACACCATATTTTTGGGTGGGTAGTTGATTTTCACTTTCCGTTCTGATTCAATTTCGGAATCAAGTGCTGTTTTTGTTCATTCTTTCACGGAGGTTTTTGCCATGGCTCGACTCGCGCGTGCCGAAGTATTCAATCCAAATGAAGTCGCAATTCTCCATGTGATCGGAAGGGTCGTACGCCGGTGCTTCCTCCTGGGAAACGATCCAGTTACTGGGAAAAACTACGATCACCGGAAAATCTGGATCGAAGATCAACTCAAACACTTGGCCGCAAACTTCGGGATCGACCTCCTATCCTTCGCGATTCTCTCCAACCACTTTCACCTTATCGCACAATTAAAAATCGGAACAAACGGGCTAAAACAAAGTGGAGTGTCCCCGTTTGATGCGACACGGGTTCTATCGCAACCAAACAGATCTGAGGATGAAAGGTCTCGTCCTGACAGAGCGTAATTTCGCGACGGGGCATTTGAACAGCCAACCGAGCCTGTTCTTCTTGGCCGAACTGCTCGATGCTCCTTTCAATAGAGGCGGCAATCTTCTGTTGAGCCCCATAGGATACGGCAATAAATCGGTCTAGCTGGCACAGTTCAAGAAGCCAGCAGATATTGCGAATACCGCCATCGTTGGCTTGACCAACTACAAAATGCAACGAACATAAAAGTTTATGTAGGAACTCGAGCCCGAGGGGCGATTCGAAAAAACTCAACGACAGTTGGATTCATGCCGCTTTCTTTTTCGAGGCGAGCTCGGTTTCGCATCCAAATCTGAGCCGTGGTCCGAGGCACAACGGTCTCCGATGCACTTTGATTCAACGAAGCTCCGCTGCTTTGATCGAATCGCAAATGCTCAACAAGTTGGGAAATCTGGTCGCGTGGCCAGAGATGTTGTTTCGACGAAAGGTCGCCAGTGGTAGACTGAGTGCTGTCCATGCTTGAGACTCCTTTGGAATGAACTTAAGTACTCACTCTATTGGAGATTCAAGCTGGACATTTAAGAATAGTCAACTCGATCAAATTGATCACAATGATTTCGCTAGCAAACTAGCTCCGGCCCGACTCGTGATCGACGCCCAATCTTCGTTACCTTGCTAATAAAAATCTCCGCTCCATCGATCAGACTCTATCGCCACTTTTCACCCTGATACAGCTCGAAGTTTTTCATGCTGCGAAATGGTGTGACTGTAACGAGTTAGCCGAATTGGAACGACTAAACCCCAAACTTATTGCATAACCAAGCGTTGGACACGAAGCCGCGGATCGGGCGGTTTGATATGGTAACTTTACTTGCTGCGGCTCGGTCAACGCGGACGTTCGGCACGAAACACGTGGCACACGACGTTTCCTGAGACATCGACCACTTGAGACACAATATGTTGAAGACAGCGGTGCTGTTGATTCTCGGAACATGGACAACCATGGCTTCCGCAATGGACTTCATCCACCCGGGCGGACTCAATTCAGCAGCGGAACTCGACTTCGTCAAAGGTCGGATCAAAGCAGGAGCACAACCGTGGAAAACCGAGTTCGATCAATTGCGGGCCTCGGGCTATGCCACCCGATGCGCACATGGCCTGCGAACCATCAACTCGGTTGACAAGGACGCTGATGTCTCCCGAGACGACGCGATTGCGGCTTATGCCCAGTCGCTGCTGTGGTACTTCACGGATGACGATGTTTACGCCCGGCGCTCCATCTCGATCCTTAACTCATGGTCAGATCTTCAAGGCTTTACCGCAGGTTCTGATCAGGATCGATTGCAAGCTGGTTGGATTGGATCGGTCTTTGCCTCTGCAGCGGAGATTATGCGGGGGCATCCTGATTGGTCGGCTCGCAACGTCGAGAGCTTTCAAACCATGGTCAGGAGGGCGTTTTATCCACAGTTAAGAACCGCAAGCACCTGGAACGGGAATGTTGATTTGACACAAATCAACGCATTGATGGCAATTGCAGTCTTTAACGAAGATAAGGACGAATTCCGCATGGCGCTCGATCGTTTGAAGATCCGAAATCGTGCATACTTCTACCTACGATCCGACGGCCCACGTCCTGCGCCAATTGCGGGTGACTGGGACGATCCGCAGGCATTTTGGTCGAATCCGAAACGGTGGGTCGACGGACTGACGCAGGAAACTTGCCGCGACAACGGTCACCACTCGCAGTTTGGACTTGGTTCGGCGCTCCATGCCGCCGAAATTGCTTGGCACCAGGGCATCGACGTGTATGGCGAGAATCAAGAGCGATACACGGCAGCAATGGAGCTTATGGCGGACCAACTCTTTTCGGGCTCGATGCACGGAGTCAGTAACGATGATACACCAACAGCGGATCGCTACGATGCGTGGGAGGTCGGATACAACCATTATCATAATCGCAAGGGAATCTCGCTTCCAAACACCGAGAAGTTGATTGAGGAGCAGATTCGGGCGAAGGCTCCGAGGGCCGTATGTAACTTGGTCTTCGACATGCTGACGCACAGTGGACTTCCGGAAGTGCCGAACAAGGCGGTCAACCCGAGCGGCGGATCGGGCGGATTCTAAAATCAAAGGTATTTGGCCGCCGTCGGGTTACCTTGGCCGTTCGTGCAGTGAAGAAATGCGTATTTCTCCGACTGCACAACACATAGGAGGAAGAAATGATGACTCGATTTCGTTCATGGCTTTGTACACCAGCTTTGTTGGTATCAGCATTGTTGTTTGCCAGAACAGTTGCGGTTGCCCAAGAATTGACTGTCATTTCACTGTCACCGAACTCGGCTAGTTCGAATTACGCCATATCACCGCAATCGGATGGTGTAACTTTTGTCGGTAGCTCAAACCAGGAAACCAGTTTTCTAGTCGTAATCGATGGTGATATGGCAAATGCATCGCAACTTAGGTTGGATGCCGAAGGTTGTTCGATTGTTCGAGGGGAGAGTTCGTATGCACTTGCAAAACCTATCATGAAACATCGGGATGGCGACTTCTCCGTAACTTTTGTCGCGATTCCAGTGGAGGACCTAGGCGCGCCAGACGAGGCAATTACTGTGCAACAATGGGCAGCAGACAATTCTGCATGGTCGATAGGTCGTTTCGGATTTGGATGGCAAGAAGCACTTGGAGAATGGGTTGCAATAAACGTTGTGGCTCCTCTCGGAGGCACCGAAGCACTTGCATCAGCTTCTGACACAACCCTAGTCGTAGGAACAGTTGGTACCGCAGTGATTATTGTTGCTGGCGGAGAAATCGTTTTGGGTGTTGGCACACTCGGCGGTGGTGCCGCTGCTGGAGGTGCCGCTGCTGGAGGTGGCGGTGGCGTAATCGTAACCGGAATTGGCATATCGCAGAACGCCATAGCCAGGGGATTCTTCACTGGACAAACCCTCGTAAATAATCCCACGAATGTTGCCGCCCTCACCTGGTACCTGCTCCCGGCACAGAACACGTTGATTCGATATCAACAGATGAATTACACGGGTTCGGGTGTAGCCACACAAACTGCCCGCATTCAGCAGATTCAACAGCAATTGCAAAACTGGGGGCACTAACAATGAAGTGGATCCTTTTGGTAATCGAAGATTCTCTGATTATAAAAGTCCTAGACAAGGAACCGACGGGAGAATTAGTCGAGAATGGAAGAATATTCATCGAAACTACGGTCGATGGTGATCCAGTCTTTTACGACTACTACCGAAACCCAAGCGATTCTATTGTAGGGATCGAGATTCATGTGACGGCTGATGATGCTGGCTTCCATGGTCTTTTTGACAATCCGATTGCCTTGCCATACGTCGACTTCTCGCCCTTTCCAATTATTTGGTTCACTGATCACGTTGGTGCTGTACCAATGGGAATAGAGGGATTTGGCGACCTTAAAACTTTCAAGTCGAAAAATGGCATCACAGCGATTGCTGTTTGTCCGGAGAATTGGATCAGCACCTGCAGGTTAAGCTTCAATGGAATGCAAGGAACTACGTGATTTCTCATTCTGTTGAAACGTAAACACGAACCAAGCGGTGCACCAAAGTCGCGGATCAGCCGTTTCCGGATGGAGACAGTTTTTGCCGCTACATCGGTGATCGCAGACGTTCGGCCTATGTACCAATCAACACAAGAAATCTTTTCATCCGAAGCCCTTCTCTCAAGCTTGGGAGAAGGGTGCCGAAGGCGGGATGAGGGTTGTTGCGTTGTCAGACACGTTGACGTTGCTTACTTTATTCCATATCACTGTGGCCAAGTCGATAACGCACTAGGGTCGTGCATCATCGCATTTATGCCCTGCCATTGTGACCAGTGCGCAATCGGTTGATAGTCTTCTTCAACCAGTCATCGCTCGCCACCAGATTCCAATTTCCACGGTCATGTGCTGTCCAACTTCTGCTAACCAGTATGTCCTATTCCCGCCAGTCGCAGCTGACAACCAATAACCGCATAGCCGACGTTGCTCCGCGACACTGCCACATCACACTTCCGGCAAGATCCAAGGTTTGCGATACTCGAGCCGTCCCCGGAGGGCGTTCGCCTCGGCATCGCCGACAAAGGTCTCGGTGGAGGGCTCTAGGATTAGCTTGCGACCAACTCGCGCGGCGATATTGCCAGCGTGACAAAGTACCGACGCGGGATGCCCGACCGTTTCTAGATCGCAGTATGGTTTCTCACGCGACTTGATGCACTCGATAAAGTTTTGGACGTGCGGTGCCTCATGGCTGCCTCCCTCTCCTTTTGCAAGTACCTGCCCCCCTTTGCCGTAAGCCATCCAACGATCATTTCCAACGACCATATAGCCCTTGTCGCCAAAGATTGCGGAACCCTCGCTTTCGCCTAAGTAATTGTACGGTGTCCACACTCGCATCTCGTAAGTTAGCAACTTTGTTTTCTTGCCTGTACCGTATTCATAATTGACTTGCATCGTGTCGGGAAACTCTTGTGAATCGTCGAAATACCATTTGCCTCCATTGGCGAAAATGGTCGATGGTAATCCAATCGGTCCGTCCCCCTGCGCCACACTGGCGGCGCTAAATACTGCCATGGCCATGTCGAGTCGATGGACGCCGTCATTTCCTAAATCCCCAGTTCCATAATCGTACAGCCAGCGCCATCGACCGTGAAAGCGGTTGACGTTAAAGGGCCGCTTGGGCGCTGGTCCCATCCACATTTCGTAATCGACGCCAGCGGGTGGAGTCGAGTCGGCGGGAAATCCGATCGGGCCTTGTTTGGAACTTTCCCATGCTTTAGCCACGACGACCCGTCCAAGAGCTCCTGATTTTGCAAATTCAATCGCAGATTGGAGCCGCTGCGTCGAACGGTGTTGTGAACCCATTTGAACGATCCGCTGGTGCTTGCGCATCGCTGCCACCATACGCATTCCTTCAACGATATCGTGACTGTCCGGTTTTTCAACGTACACGTCCTTCCCGGCTTGGCAAGCCAATATCGTCGGTATCGCATGCCAGTGATCGGGCGTGCCGACGACGAGGGCATCGATCGACTTGTCATCGATCAACCTTCGAAAGTCGCTCTCGCCACGCGGTATTTTATCCTGCTTCTTTGCGGCCGCCTCTAGCCCCTTCGGCAATCGATTGGAATCCAAGTCGGCGATAGCTACTACCTCGACCGAATTGTTTGCGGAAAACGATTCGATCAACGACATAGCTCGGCCTCCAGCCCCGACGATGCCCACTCGCACTCTCTCGCTGGCTGCCGCTTTGGTTACTCGACCGAACTGAGCGACCATTGCTCCCGTCGCAGCAACGATAGTGCTAGTCTTAATGAAATCGCGGCGATGCTTGTCTTGCATAATGAGGATCTTTCTAAATTCGAATTTTGATTACAGCTGTTGAATTTTGATTGCGGCCGTTGGGATTTCGATTACCACTGATGGACTTCAATTGCGAGCCGTTTGAAATAACGGGAGTGCGAGGCTCCTGCCGAGCGTGGCGTCGCAGCTGTTCGGCAGGAGCTTCACCCTACCGGGCAATGAATCTGTTGAATAAAGTCGATGTAATTTTGTTTACAGGGGGTGAGGGCTCCGCCTGAAATAACTAACGAGCCTTGATCCGCAAATCCTTGAACTCAACGCGCATACCTCGATTGTGAAGCTGAAGGCCGATTGCACCTTGGTCAAGCCGTCCGAATCTCAGATTATCCGTGAACTCGGAAGCTAGTTTACCATTGATGAAGAATTCGAAGTGATTTCCTGTGGCAATAATTCGGACATCGTTCCAACCTTGATCGTGCACGTCCTGATCCGTTAGCCCGTTTAAAATCTTGGTTGCTTGCGGGATGTCATTCTCGTCAATTACGAGTCGAGTTCCAAGTGGGCAAGGGTGTTCTTTGCGTTGATTCTCCGTTCGCTTCGCAAAGTGAAAATCCCACGCACCGAGAACGTTGGGGCCGATGCCTACGTGACCGATGTCCGCGTGATAGCCTTCGAACGGGCGTCTGCGCGAGACATCGGGTATCGCTCGGATTTCCACCCCCGTGTTCCCTTTGGTGAGCATCCGATAGCGAAACCTCAATTCAAAGTCGGTGAGTTTGTAATCTTTCCAAACGAGATAGGCCAGTCGATCCGCGCTGCCGATTCCAACGATCGCTCCGTCATGTACCGACCAGTCTGACGCAGAAATTTCCGGAACCGCGTTCCATCCGGCCAAAGTGCGACCGTCAAATAGAGGTTCAAAGCCTTCCTCGTTTGTTTGTTTCGCCGATGCCGTTACGGGCTCTTCGGAACGCACGTTCTGTGCGTTGACTTTGCATGGGCAATAACAGGCGAACGTCAAAAAGAGAATTGTTTGCAACGCAACGTGGAAACACAACATTAGATGAAAATCCCTTCCTATTAGGCGCGTGGCAGATGGAAACCGATCTCGCAGCAGCATACCTCTCATTTATCGACCTCGACGGTAAATGAGTTGTCGCCTTCTTTGACAGTAAACTTCTTGGAAACGGAATTGCCCTTAATCACGCTAGGCAACTCATCTCCGTAGGATGGTTCAACGGTCACAGAATATTCGCCTGCGGGAGCACCTGGCTTGCTTGCTCCACTGTTGCGTGAAACATAGTGCGTCGTCAGTGAAAAGCTGCCATCTTTTTGAATCACTCCCGTCGCATTAAGCGTAGGATCTTGATCAAGTTGAAATGTAATAGTGCCGCCCGACCAAGCCTTTCCGCCTTTTTTGACCACTTTTCCAGATACAGGATGAGTAGTCGGCGAATATCCACACCCGGAAACACTCAATAAGCACAAAGCCATTAAGCAAAGAACCAAAAATCCAGTTGACTTCGCACAAAATCTCGCCATCATCTTTTCATCCGTTTCCAAAGGCGTAAGGAAAAACGTTGCTTGCTCATCAATCAATCAAGCTTTACCACTTTCCCATCCGATGGCAAGGCAATTGCGGTGAGCACATCGAGGTCTGTATTGATGGAGAGTGATTGAACACTGCCATCTACGAACGTAAACTGGCAAACGCCAGGATGGTAACTGCCAAATCGTTCGTTGCGACGAAACTGATCGTTAGGTCCCGCTGCTAGAGTGCGAGCGATGGTTCCGTTGACTATCTGGCGTCCCATAAGTCGCGCAGAAAATTGGGGAGCGTTGTCATTGTAAATAGACGCGTCGCCAGCCACAACAAGACCAAAATCAGCTATGAGAGCAACATGCTTTTCTCCAAACACGGCAGTATTGCTTGTCCCGTCGGTAACTGTTCGGAACGACGTGATCGAATTCGCTTTGATAACTTTCCAAACAGGGTTGAGCTGCCAAGTGCCGACAGTATCGAGCCCCCGGAGTGTCCCCTGGTCCGTGAATGTACCATTATCGCCTCCTCCGACATGTGCATAATCACCGCAGGCGCCGGGAATGTTATAGGCGGTAACTCCAGTAAAATTGTTGCGATTGTCGCCATTCTTGCTTAATTGTGCCGATCCACGTCGCGACGGGCAAAGGTAAGCAGGGACCTGCAATTGCCTCGCGGCAACTTCGGCAGGTGTAGCTCCCAGACGAAAGTAGGCGCCGATATTCGAATGGTCCCATTGGTTGTAAGCGCTGGTCTGCTCAAGATACGGAAGTAACCGTACAGCCCAGGTACCCTCGCCACTTCCGCGTAGCCCAGCAGGTGGGAACACTTTATTCGCTGATTCGAAATTGTGGAGCGCCAATCCCATTTGCTTGAGATTGTTGGAACACTGCATACGCCTCGCTGCTTCGCGCGCCGCTTGAACTGCAGGTAATAGCAATCCGACCAATATCCCGATAATCGCAATAACCACTAGCAACTCAACCAGCGTAAACGCCTGTTTTCGTTGCAGACAACCAAGTTTTCGAACCATGATGACTCCAAAAAAAATTACCGTGAGAAATCCCTAATGGCGTATCAGATTTACTTAAAGCCCACCTAAAGTCTACCACAATCCCGTAAGCTTCAGCGAGTTTTGAGTCTGCTCACTGTTTTTTTGCACAAATCCAGGTCAATACATTGGCTCGAACGATTCCTCGCACAGAACACCCGCTGTGGAAAGGATCCAGTCGATCCTGGTTGAGCCAGAAGCCTTCAAATCACGTGGCAGTCGAAAGTGAAGGAGAAGTTTGGCTACCAAAAGGAAGATCGATACTAGAAACACTTGCATAAGTACACTGAACCCCACTGTATCCTAGGTGACCTTAGTGTTGACCAATGCGTGAGCGCGGTTCTCAAATTGCTAAAAGCCAACCAGATCATTCGGTCGTGTGCGCAGCTCTATTCGGGCGGAGCCGAATCAAGCCGAGGCTTCCATCACTTTTTAGACTTCTTACTGGAAAGTTTGAAGTCGATAGAGGCGCCATCTTTGGGCTCTACATTCGCGGTCAGTTCACTCATCGCATTATAAATCTCGGGCAAATACTCTTCGGGAACAGGTTCTCCCCCGGCACCGCGTGTAGAGCTGCCTGGGATAATTTTTGACGCGCTAATCTCGACGCGTTTTTTGCCCTCAAAAGCTTTCAACTCGTACTTACCGTTTTTGATTTCTCCAGGCTCAGCACCGTGAACACCGTCAGATGGTACGAACTGAATGTTTCCAACTTGAATGGGCTCGTCATCAAGCGTGACTGTTCCAGTCACTTTGTACATTCGAGGCTCTTGCGAACATCCGCCTCCAATGAAAAGGGCAAGTAAAAAAAGTGGCGAGAGTTTATGCATCATAGTGAATTAAAGTGCTTTGTCGTAAATGGTTTTGAGATAACGCTTCATTGCGATGAATCGTCGTTTTAGTTAATTCGCCTTCAAAAAAGAATTGCTGTTTCATAAGCTTCAGCAACTCGATTGTCGTTGGCACGGTTCATGAACAAGGATGGGTTTGACCCCTCAATTCGTTACTCTTCGATGGCTGCAACTTCGCCTAATGCACGTGTCGAAAGGCTTTGGTAGGTGACCAAATTGACCGAATTAGATACAAACCGGGTTGAATCGTCAGCCATTGCGAAAACCGCTCCACCCGTGTGGTTGCTCCGAACAGACTGCACAGTAGTGGTTGCAGTGAGCGCCTGGCAGGGACGCTTGATTGAGGGATTGCAATAGTTGGATCGGTCTCCAACCAGTGTGTTAGGTGGATTCAGCGTACTAAACAATACGTTGCCTTGCCAAGTATTCCAGTAGCGTCCACGCAAATCGTGTGCCGTCGCGGTATCCGTCTGAACCAGAATTTCTCCGACCATCAGCGTATGGGAACTACCATCGGTTACACTCCCGAACGTGTTTTTCGAGAACGGATAAAACATTCCGTTGAGATTGTCGCCTGTTAGATTCGTTGTCGGATTGAAATATGTGCTCCCGGCGCAAAGCACATAATTGCCATGAAAGCCTTGTTCGTTGCCGGCAACGGTCTGGTTCTTGATACCTTGGTCATCCGACGGACAAACAAAGAACGGGATAACTGTGTTTCGACCAGGACTGCTCGGAAGGTTTCCGTTGTTGTTTACCGCAAATATGATGTGCGGCTTAAGTGGTGTGCTCTCCATGTAACTCTTGAAAGCATTATAAAGATTGGATTGCTCAACGAAGGGCAAAAGATCATGAAACCAACAGGCTCTATTCCAAGCTGGGCCCGCCGCTACGTTGGTCGCGATGTTGTTGTATTGTCCATACGGAAATCTTCGAAACGTATCATGGTGATTGTGTAACGCTAGACCAACCTGACGAATGCTATTCATGCATTGCATTCGGCGAGCCGCTTCTCGTGCAGCCTGAACTGCGGGCAGAAGCAAACCAACAAGGATGCCAATGATGGCGATGACTACGAGCAACTCTACCAACGTAAACGCAAACCTATAACGATGTTTAACCATGATGACCAAATACTCCTAAAGTGCAGAAAACAGCAAATTCGATTAATTAACGGCAGTCAATCTGACATAAAGCATCGCTAGTGTCAATAAAATCCACGGAAAAGCGAAAATTCTCGCTGCACGCCAATAAAATGAGGTCTTAATCGAACGTGTGAAGTGAAGCTAGCGTCGTACTCCTGCAGGATCGGCCTAGCCAGCAACCTAGCAGCTGCCACTTCCACAGGTTGGACTGAGGCAGGATTTACGCCTTGCTCCTTGTGCAAGCGTCCGCTTCTTTCCGACACGCTGCTTTCATATCCAGAAGCGTGGACTATCTCAAATGAACATCGGTCGCTCTAGGCTCTAGGCTTTCATAAGTCTTGCTGCGAAAAATGAATAAAGCGTATGGTACATTATTAGCGAAAGGCCAAGAAACAAGCGACGACCCTATTTCATTGAGCCATCGTCGGCGATACCTCGATCAACGGTTTCTTACCTATAGGATTGAAAAATGAGCGAAGTAAAAGTAATCGAAGACCGGGAATTTTTTGGCCGAGCAATTCGAGGTATATGGTGGTTGACACTGATCAGGGGAATTCTCTTGATCTTGCTTGGCGTTTATGCGTTGATCAATCCCCTCATGGCTGCTACGGCCCTAGCCCAAGTCGTCGGATTCTATCTGATTTTGGATGGTGCAATTGCCATCTATGCAGGCGTGGCAGGTCAAACACCGTCGCGTTTTTGGACCACTGTTCGCGGCGGGATCTTGATCTTCGTCGGACTTTTTGTAGTAGGACACCCCATTATCATGGCGCTGATCCATGCGACATTACTGGTGTGTTTGCTGGCTGTTAGCGCCATACTTTCTGGAATATTGGAGATATATGTCGCCATCCGAGATCGTCAAGAAATCGAAGGTGAGGGCTGGCTGATCCTAAGCGGTGCGTTGGCAATCGGTTTTGGTTTGGTCCTGTTGGCTTCTCCTTTAGCTGCTGGGATGCTTATGGTTCAGTTCCTAGGGGCTTTCGCGGTCATTGCCGGAATCAGTATCGTCGTCCTCGCCTTTCGGATCCGCACCTTTGGTTTGAGGCTAAAAAGTTAATTGCTTGCGGGTATTCCTCCTTCCGACACGCTTCTGCGATTTCCACAAGATTGTGCCTAGCTGCGATCCATGTTAGCTCAATAACTGTGGAAAGCGTCGTACTCCTGCAGGATCGGCCTAGCAGTAACCAACAGCATCTATTCCCACAATGATGGAACACCTCATATGGACATTTGCTCTGGCCGATTAGACTACGCCTGCGGGATCGGTTAGACTGAAACGATCAGCCGCGGGCCTCCCCTCGACTTGTGGTCGTAGCCTCGTTTAAGGTGGCGTTTGCAAATATAGGATGGCAGCAACATGGCGTTACGTTTCCGCGAGACACCTGATCGGATTATTGTTTATTTCAGCGATGCGAAGATCACCGATGAAGATCAAATTCAAGAAACCAAACAATCATTGCACGAAATCAGCCAGCACGCGGCAGACTTAGCCAAGAAGTTGAGCATCGATTTGAGTGGTGTTCAATTCATGTCATCCGCGATGCTGGGTGAGTTAGTTCTCATCAATGATTTCGCGAAGCAGAATTCGCTAGACCTAAGATTAGTCAATTTGAGTCCCGAACTCCTCGAAGTATTCGAGATCACACGCCTTCACAGGATCTTTCGATTAGACGATGACGGTCCTGATCTCTGGGGTGCGTCAGTACCCCGTCCAAAACCAGTTGGCACGGACGATGGCCGCATGGAACCGCCTAAGGGGTGATCGCAGAGTGAACAGCAAAGTGTCTAGTATCACCCATCTTTACAGATACCACGATTTCTTGTGCAAGCGTCCGCTTCCTTCCGACAAGCTTCTGCGATTGTCGAAAGTCTGTGCGGCTAGCTAGATTCCCGAATTCGGCTAGGTACGTAATCTCGTTTAGGGCTTTGTAAGCCAATGTCGTTTTGCTAAAAAGTGTCTGGCGGAAGTAATTGGCCAGCTACCAAGATCTCTCACACATTACCGGAGACACGAATGAAAACTCGAAACGTACTTTATCTGTCGTTGTTGCTGTACCTCGTCAGCATTCCGGCATGCACCCCGGACAAGGCTGAGACAAGTGTGGCCAAGGCTCCCGTGAGTAATGCGATCACCGAACCGAACAAATCGCCGTCGACAGAAAAAATGTCCCCTGCGATGCCTATGTCCCCTGGGGTGCCTATGACGAAAACGGTGCCGATGAAGGGAGGGCAAGGGGCTCAAACGGAAAAGATTCCGACCCTTGAAGAAAGTGCGTTGGCGCCGGATTTTGTTTCAATGGACTTAGCCGGCAAATCTGTGCATCTCGCTGATTTCAAGGACAGCGTCGTGGTGCTCGATTTCTGGGCTACCTGGTGCGGTCCCTGCTTGGCGTCGCTCCCGCACACGCAAGAGGTAGCCAACCTCTACAAGGACCAGGGCGTGGTCATTCTGGCGGTTTGCACCGGTGACACGCGGGCAAAGTTTGAGACTTGGGTTAACGCGAACCAAGCCAAATATCCAGATGTGGTCTTCACGTGTGATCCGAATGAGCGAGACTCGGCCACGTTCGACGAGAGAGCCTCTAGAAAATTCTTCGGTGTGAGTGGGATTCCTACCCAATTTGTCATTGGGCGTGATAGCAAAGTCGCCGCAGTTTTAGTTGGAACCTCGAAAGACGATGTTCGTTTGGAAGCGGGACTTGCACGCGTAGGCATCGAAGTGGACGCGACGGTCGCCAATCTGGGCGAAGAACAGTTCAAGAAAGGAGACTGAAAGCGGTCTTAATTGACGAACCGTTCCACAGTTACCGACCATCGTATAACACTTACCCGCAATACAATTCAGGGTTGGGACTGGGTTTTTCCCCGTACGGTTTCTCACTTCGTATCGGCCGCTAAGGCTCATCCATTGTGCAAGCGTCCGATTCCTTCCGATAAGCTGTTTCCGCTTCCAATCTTAATTTTGGTATATACAACTCTCGCTCTATGACTTTCCTGACAAACTAGCAAGCGACGTGATTGGTTCATTTTTCTGGCAGTAAAAATAGGTGCGTGGCATGCTCGCATCATCGTACGTATACAGCGTTCTAAAGCGATTGCGCCACGAGTATTGGACAAAGGCAATATCGCCACTACATGCACCGAGGTGCGCAAGCAGTGCCCCTGTGAGCAAAAGCAGGAGTTTACCAGGCGGAAAGAAACAGATCAGGATTGCCAGCAGAGTGTTGATAACGATGAACGGAGCCAACGCGACAATCGCAAACTGCTTGCCGGAAAGTACATGGTTGTTCGCAACGCAATGAGCCGTTACGCGGCGAAGCTCATAGTGAACACGTACATCCGTTGCGCCCATCCACCAGGATCGACTGGATCATTTCCACAGAGGGGGACTGTCGGTTTTCGGCTGCTAATGGCGGCGAAAGCATGTTGGTCAACAAGGCGACCATCAGATGAGTTTGTTCGGAATAGTTCTTGAAAAATGAAGCGAACAAACCCGCGACTGAAGTGGACGGCGCATACCTGTGGATATTGCGGCTGGCCCGGAAGCGACGAATCTTGGACGCCGAGTTGACGACCGATTCCCCACGGACAGCCAGTTCGATCAGCTTGCCGAGAAACGCAAGGAGCTACGGTATGAACGCGCATGCGAAGCACTACTTTTCTATGCAAAGAATCTCTTTCATCGTGTGGGCATAGAGCGGTTGTCTACGCAACAGTTTTCCACTGGCGGTGTCGATCACCAAATGATTGCCATGATGGAAGCCGAATACATACAGTTTGTTCCAATGGCATGCGAAAGATGGATCGTATCCTTCGAGGTCCAGGCTCCACAGCGTTTTTCCTTCTTGACCGGGAGCTAGGCTAGTGAGGCTCTGTCCATACGGCTTTTCTAGAGGTTGGTGTGGGCCACCTCTTGCGTGGGCTACAGCTAGACTTCCGTTGGCGTCGATGCCCACCGTTGGCGTGTTGTGGACCGAGGTACCGACCTGCTCACGCCAAAGCACCTCGCCTGTTTTCTTGTCGAGTCCATGAATGTAGGTCCAGACTTCTCTCTCGTCGATGCCGTCTGGCACTTTGACTTCCTTTGCGGGTACCCCAGGTGCACTCCACTTTTGCATCAGCGCTCCTGCTTCCTTGTTGGCGACCTCCACATTTAGAATCACGGCACCGACCAGATAGGGTTCAGCTTGACGGTTGTTGTGTTTGAAGCGAGGAGTCCACTTTCTCAGCCACACCTCATTTCCAAGGTGGTCATAGCAGCCTATTGCGCCACAGCGATTGAAAAACCAAGCGTGCTTTTCGTCCGCAAAAGGGCGAGCAGCAGCGAGGTCGATTTGCATTGCATTGGACTACCATCCTCAGGTAAATTGTCTCAAATGCTCGCGAAAGTATGCCGAATCGATCCCATTAGTCCCTCGTTCGCCTGCGGAGCATTATTTCATTTGCATTCGATTGCACCAGTCTAGTATATTAAGCTTCCCGCCAACGGATCTCTTCTGAACTAACTTGCCTTTAAGGTTTCCCCTTCAAAACGTTTTCCCTCAAAAAGGAACAGCCCATGATCCATCGAAGACATTTACTCCAAGGAATGGCAGCGGGTGTCGGTCTTGCTGTTAGTCCCGATCTTTCGATGAGCATCGCCCGAGCCGCATGTGCCCAAATGGGGGTGCCACGGCGAGTGATCTTTTTTTTGCAAAACCAAGGCTTTGATCCAGCCACCTGCGTTACCGAAGGTCTTGACCACAATTGCTCCCTTTCTGGTGTGACTTTGCCCGAGCCCATTAGTCCGCTCGAACCCTACAAAGACAAAATACACATTATCAACGGTCTCCATGGACGGCACACCAGTCCATCGCACAGTGCATTCTTTGGTGCATTGGGTGGTTATCGTGGAGGGATCGGCATACCACCCTTCGCCGAGACGATTGATCACGTCATCAGTCAATTGCTTCCGAAGACTATCTTGCCGCATCTGTGTATTGGAATGGATGCACTGCCAAACATGATATCGCGCCCGACTCTGGCAACTCTATCGGCGGCCGGAGCAGGCAAGCCTCTCTTCATGCATTCGAATCCAAACGATCTTTATCAGATGCTGTTTGGCGCGATCGCCAGCGGTGATGTCAAGAAACGATTCGAAGCGAGATCCAAAGTCTTCAACCAAGTTGAGCAGCTTGCTGAACAGGGAAGCGAACCTCTTCCAACCGCCGACCGTGGACTCTATCAAACCTACGTCGATGGCTTCCGGGATGGCAATGGCCTGCGAGAGCGGCTTGCAGCCGTGGCGGATCAACTCAAGCTGTTTGCTCCGAAGTATGACGAGAAATTTTTGAAGCCAAAATTTGAAACCGATTGGCACGATGCTTTGCTGGATGTGGGCATTGCGACCTTGAAAGCTGGGCTCACCAATGTCCTAACGATCGGCTCGGGGCGAGGCGAGATCTTCGGCGCATGGAAAGGACTCGGTGTCGTTGAGGCTGGCCATAATCTCGGACACATGGACCAACCGGATAACCCGATTTGGATCAAGATCCGACAATACAATTGTCGGATGCTGGTCAAGTTGATGCAGGAACTGGAATCGGTTCCGGAAGGCAACGGAACGATGATGGACCATACGCTCATTGTCTACTCAAGCAACAATGCCGACAAACAACACACCAACGGTGCCAACTGGCCATTTATCTTGTTGGGCAACTGCGGAGGTCGCATTAAAACAGGACAATTCACGCAAATGGACGGAACACGACCAGTCAATGCTCTCTACACGACGTTGCTCCATGCCATCGGTGCGCCGCGCGATCGTTTTAATATGGACAAGGGTGCGGCCGCCAAACACGATTCTAAGGTGGGCCCAATCGAAGAGCTCATGGCCTAAGGCGAAGACGACAATATGATCCGATCGATGGCTTTGTTTGCGTTTAACTGGTTCTATCTGTACCTTTCTGTAGTCCTTGTCGCCGGGGAAGTTGCTTCCTTTGACTCTACGGTAAAACCCTTCCTGCAAAAGCATTGTGTGAGGTGCCACGGAGCTGATACCGAAGAAGGCGAGGTGGCATTCCACACTTTGACAGGTGTTGATGTCGACAACGCTGAGCTGTGGAAACGGGTTTGGGAACAAGTATCGCTCAAGCAAATGCCTCCGTGCAGCGAAAGTAACCTCCCTATTGCAATGGAACGATTGCAGCTTGCGAATTGGATTACTGGCGAGTTGCAACGAGCCATGAAAAATAATGGTGGATTCCAATCTCACCTGCTTCCGGAAAAAGGGAACCATCTTGCTCATGAGCTTGTATTCGGCCAAATTCCCGAGGGACTTGAACCACCATCGACACCCGCTCGGATATGGCGAATTCATCCACAAGAACATCTGACTAGATTGAATGAGTTGATTGCAAACGAACCGGCGTTCGATCCAGCTAGGCCGGGAATGCGTGCACGCGGTGATCATATTCCTCCCAACGAAGATGGTGAGGTAAAAGTCTATTACGCTCTCGATCGACTTATCGGCTGGGTAGGTGGAACGGCAGCTTATGCCGCAGCTATCACCGGGTTTCCACCTGTCTTGTCAACCGACGACCATCGGGGTTTGCGAAACTACCCCATTTTGCATTCCGTGAACGGTGCCGAGGCAACGCAGATCGCGAGTATCTCTGAAGATATTCTTCGATTCATGGCCTACGGGCCAAAGGCAGAGCCTTATCAATTTGCTGACGATGTCAAAGATATCGACCCAAAGTATAAGCACGGCGACTTGCGGGGATTGAATGAAAGTTTATTCTACGCCAAGCAGCCAACACACCCCATCACGCCCATACAAGATTTCATGCACGAAAACGGTGTCTCCAGCGATTCACTTCGAACGGTCGTGAATTTTTTGTTCGAGTCGCTAACATGCCGCCCTCCGTTACAAGCGGAATCAGACTCGTACGTTCGTATCGCCACCGAAGCGATCAATGACCTTGGTAAGCAGGAAGGTACTTTCCTTGGCTTGGCTCCGATCTTCCTCGATCGCGACGCGCTGTTCCGGGCCGAATTGGTGAACTACGGTGTTCCAGATCAGTATGGTCGTGTCATGCTGCAAGACCAAGAGCTGGCTCTGGCCATCAACGCCGCGTTCAGCTATATCCCACCCGATCCAGTGTTGAAACAAGCTATCCATCAGGGAAAGATGAAATCCGTTGCGGACGCAAAACGCGAGATCCATCGGATCCTCAACGACGACAGTATTCGCAAGCCTCGTGTGCTACAATTTTTCCGAGAGTATTTTGACTACGATCGCGCCGGCGGAGTGTGCAAGGACGCGAAGGCATTGGTAAGTGCCGGGGGGGATCCCAAAGCGGAATTGCATTTCCGTGCGATGGTCGGAATGATTGCCAATACCGATCGACTCGTCGAAATCATATTGGAACAAGACAAAGACGTGTTGTTCGAGCTATTGACGACGGACAAAGTGGTCTTTAACGAGTCTCGTGACGCTCGCTATTTCGGTGAGTTTGTAGGAGTGAACAAGTCCGCTTCGTCGGAAGAATCGATCCAAACGAAAGCCGAAAAGAAAAAGGGGCCCAGTATTCCCGCCACGGTCCTCGCTGCATCATTGCCAGCCGGGCAACCTGAGCATGTGCGAATCGCTCAAGTGGTGAAACCACTGAAAACTGAGCGTTCGCTCACTTCACTACCGACCGAACAACGCGTCGGCATTCTGACTCATCCAGCATGGCTAGTATCGCACTCGGATGCGATGGACAACCATGCCATTTTGCGCGGTCGTTGGATTCGCGAACGACTGCTGGGTGATTCGGTTCCGGATGTACCCATCACCGTTGATGCAATGCTGCCAGACGAACCGAAAGCGACCCTTCGACATCGCATGCGAGTTACCAGGCAAGAGTATTGCTGGCAGTGCCATCAAAAAATGGATCCGCTGGGCTTGCCGTTCGAGAATTACAACCACCTTGGTCTATTTCGCATGAAGGAACAGGAAAAGCCGGTCGATACCACTGGGGCTATTATGCTCAGCGGTGACGTCGAGCTGGATGGCCCCGTCGCAAACGCATTCGAAATGATCCACAAATTAGCTAAGAGTGATCGTGTCAAACAAGTCTTCGTGCGCCATGCTTTTCGCTACTGGATGGGGCGCAACGAAACGATCAACGACGCACCTGTTTTGCAAGCGGCCTATCACGCTTACAATGAAAATGGAGGCAGCATGAAAGCACTATTGGAGTCGCTGCTTACGAGCGATGCGTTTCTATATCGCAAAAGGTGAAATGCGCTGCGCCATGAGCGTTATGCGAGCGGCGAACTGAGAACTGCGGTCACGTCTCGCTTGGTCTATTTCAGCCTGCTGCTCGCCTTAGTGCTTTGTGGAAATTAGTTTTAGGGTAGCGAAGCTCGTCAAGAGTTTCTGCAAACCGCCAATAGTCTTGACGGCTTTTGCTAGGATACAACACCATCAACCCAAAGTTAATTTTGGAAGTCCCACAGTGAGTTCGATCGAATGAACAAATGTTTTTCTCAATGTAGCATCGGCATCCTGCCTGTGTTGGTGACAATCGCAGTCCGGATAGCCATGCTGCTGGCTGTCATGTTATTGGCAGCCAACGCGGACGGTTTCGAAACTGCCGCTTCAACCAAGCCCAACATTGTTTTCATTCTAATCGACGACTTTGGATATGCCGATTCCGGACCATACGGTGCAAAGGATATTCGCACGCCGCATATGGATCGGCTTGCTCGCGAGGGAGTTCGGTTCACAGATTTTTATTCAAATGGTCCCGTTTGCAGCCCGACGCGTTGTGGCTTCATCACTGGACGTTGGCAGCAACGCACTGGATTCGAGTGGGCGTTGGGCATGTCGGCGGAGGGATTTTGGCGTCGTGGCGATTCCTTGGTGCGCGAGCCAGACATTCATGCGATTGGAATGCCGACCACAATCCCAACCTTGCCCAAACTGCTCCAGGATGTTGGCTATAGAACGGGAGCCTTCGGAAAATGGCATCTTGGCTACAAGGATGAATACAATCCGACCAAGCACGGATTCGACGAATATTTTGGCGAGCTGCTCGGTCACAGCGACTACTACAATCACGCCTATTACGATGGGACCTATGCGCTTCGCGAGGGGACCGAGGTTGTTCACGTGAAAGGCTACCTGACCGACCTTATCAACCAGAGAGCAGCCGATTTCATTCGAAAGAACGCTCAACACCCCTTCTTTCTGTATGTCCCTCATCTGGCAGTTCACTGTCCCTATCAACCCCCAGGACGCCCACAACCCAGCGTAACGAAAGCCAATATGTACGACGGAGATCGAGCGACGTACGCTTCGATGGTCGAGCGAGTCGATGATGGCGTTGGCATGATTCTCGCGGAGCTCGAGAAACAGAGCATCGCTGAAAATACGCTGGTCGTGTTGAGCAGCGACAACGGCGGCGAACGCTATTCCGACAACTCACCCTTGTTTCATCACAAGTCGACGCTTTGGGAAGGGGGCATCCGCGTTCCCTGTCTTATGCACTGGCCAGCTAAGCTGCCGAAGGGTCAAGTTACGCATCAAGTAGGTATCACGATGGATCTGAGCGCAACGTTCGCGGCAATTGCCGGTGCAACCATACCATCGGCAACACCATTCGATGGAACCGACCTCATCCCTATGTTGCTGGAGCAGCGACCAGCCATACCCCGAACACTTTGTTGGCGCATTGACCGAATAGGTCGACAACAGAAAGCCATTCGACACGGCGACTGGAAGTACATTCAGGACGGCAATGTGGAAATGCTATTCGATCTGAGCAAGGATGTTTCCGAACGGAGTGATCGTTCCTTCCAAAACCCCTCGATCTTTGCGGATCTCAAGAAACGCTTGGCAGTTTGGGAAGCGGAAATGGCTGAAGAGAAAACAGGATTCCTAGTGAAGTAGCGGTTTTGGTCAACTGGATGAATGAAGAAGTGAATACAGCTGTAGGTCCTCTTCACCAACGCGGTCCCCTGTCACCCGGTATGTTGAGCTGCAAAAACTCGGTCAAGGAGCGTTTGGTGTTGTCTTCCGTGCGCACGACGATGTGCTGAAACGCTTTGTTGCACTGAAGTTGCTGACCCAATTCAACAACGCTGCGCAAGTGGATGCTTGGGTAGCGGAGGCTAGAGTCTTGGCCAGCCTCGACCATCCCGCCATCGTTTCCGTCTTTGATATCGGGAAAACGGATTCGGGCCAGCCGTACATCGTCTCCAAATTCATCGATGGAGGTAGTTTGGCTGAGAGGGCTGCCAAGAAGACTTGGTAGATTGACGACATGGTCCGCGTCGTCACAGACTACGACCATTCGTACCGTACATTTGCTGGTAACGAGAGTCGCTGATAGATTCGTTGATTTTGCTTCACAGAACTCTCCCCAAGGATTTTCTTTCGATACTTGTCCCAAAGCCCCCAGTCTTTTCGAATCTTATCTTCGCCTTCAACAAACCTTTCCCCCATCCCTAAAGCGTAGTTGAGGGAACAGGTCGCGTCCTTTGCGATCATCGGTTCTAAGCATTCCATGCGTTCCCCAAATTGGAGGCACAGCAATCGTGCTATTATCAAGTTGATTGCCTGCCCATGCTCGGACCCGAAGTCGTCGAAATAGGACTGCAGCTTTTCGATGTACCAGCGTTTGGCTTCGGACGTTACCAGTGAAGCGAAAAGGATTGCAAATTTTCTTAAGGAACTCTCACTTGCCTGCACAAGCCATTGCTCCTCCGAAGGATGACGCGCGCGATCCTCTAACCCCCACGCATTCGTTGGCGATAAGGTCACCATCCGGAATGTAAAAGGAGTCGAAAAGGAGATATTGCTCAGCCAACTGTCCGCCACCGACCAAGAGTTACCAGAAAAAGCGGTGGCATCCGACTAATACAAGCGGATGCAACGGAGAAAATTTCGATTCCATCTAGCACAAAAATAGCAATTCCATAACTGCAATTGTGCATGCGTCCAGATTGGCTGGAAGCGAAATTCTCAACCCGCGACAAGTGAGGGCTCGGCTCGGTCGATTGCCGGATAATTCGGGATCAAAAACCAACATCTACTATTTCCACAGGTTGGACTGAGGCAGGATTCCGGTTAGCTAATTTGAATAATTTCGCTTCCTTCCGACAGGCAACTTCCGGTAGTTTGACAAAAACCATGTGGACATGAGCGCTGCGCCTGCTAGATCGGATAGACTGACGTGGTAAGCGGCGGGGAAGATCGTTGAGGTGGAGAATTAACCCTTTGAACCGCTTTGCGAATGAAGGGATGGATGCTATTCGTTTCTTTATGGAACCAGCGGCACAGGACTAGCCAAGCATATCGCAGGTGCATCACAATTGAACAAGCATCCATGAAATTACTACCAGCTGCCTTGATATGTCTTTTCGTGGTCATAGGCGCAGTACGCGCCGCAGACATACTCGAACAACCGGCACCAACAAGCTCGGATGTCTCCTATGGACCGGACTTGCGAAACGTACTTGACTTTTGGCAGGCCAGTGGTGAGGGCCCGCAGCCACTCTTGGTTTACATTCACGGCGGCGGTTGGTTGACTGGTGACAAGAGCAAGAAAGGACCGGCTATCCAGCAATTCCTCGACAAGGGGATTTCCTTTGCGGCGATCAACTACCGTTTGACACCAGAGCACCCTCTGCCTAGACCGATCCACGATGCCGCACGAGCAATCCAGTTCCTTCGTTCGAAGGCCAATGATTGGATCATAGATACGA
>CAMDKL010000052.1 GCA_945900945.1 Pirellula staleyi DSM 6068 | reverse complement strand
CGAGATCGCGTGTAGCCTGGACATCAAGACGGTTGTTCTTGTTGCACTCTTTTCAATCAGCCTGATCTCGTTCTCTCTGTTTTGACAGAAAAATTAGGGACAGGAATATTTTGGATCTCCAATTTTTCCATGCGTTGGCATCGATTCGAGTGGCTGCCATCTTTCTGGCCTAACTCTCCACGCGTACCTTGGGTGATTTTGCGGTCGATCACGCAATACCGTATTTGTTGTTCGCTGTGATTGGCAGTTCGATATGCTGAATGACATCCTAGTCGCCTGTCGGACTCAGTCCTAATCGCTGGATTTCTTTACTGTCGATTTCATGGATACTTGTCTCGTCAACTCGCTCTGGAGTCAACGGTTCACGCAGGATCCTTTCGTGGCCAAGCTGAGCACCTCGTTTTGTGCTTTTAGGCCGCCCGCGACCTTTTTTTAGGCTTTGGCTTGACAAGATCACTTGAAGGAGGCTTGGATGAAGTCGACGAATCTTTCGTCGCTTTGGCTAACGCACTACCCAATCAAAAACCGTGAACGGTTACCCTTGAACTGCCTCATAGAATCGTGAGTATTCATGCGAAAGGATCAAGACAGAGTTGCTAAGCACATGCGAATATTCTAGGATACCACCTCCAGATGAGGCGTCAATGGATTCGGCGTTTCAGTTCCGGGCGTTTGCTCTTATTTGAGTGTCTACCGACTGGTACAGCTTTCGACACCTGCAAGTCGTAGTTCGCAACTTTTTCTCTTTCTTGACAGACTTGAATGAAGCGAAATTCGATAGAATGAAAGCGTCCAACATACCAAACACTGAAAAGCGGTGAACGGTCACCCCAAAGGAAACTAGCAGTAATCACGGCAACGAGCGACTTCAACCGATGATCGTTGTGTTCAGTGTCGTCGCGATCACCATCTACCCCATTCGCTGGCCCATGAAAACTTTTGTACTCTTGGCACTTCTCACCGCAGTAGCACACGCTCAACTTCAGTTAGATGGAGCGACTGCAACGTTTAGAGGCTCGTTACCGCCCAAGCCGACGGCGGAGCTGGACGCTGATCAAATCGAGAAGCTCGAAGGCAAACTAGCTGATTTGACGCTCGATTTCGCCGCTGTGAAAAAACATCCGCGAGCTGCTGACGCGGACATTTTCCTCAAAGCGGTACGATATGCCATCGAGTTCCATGAATGGTATGGCAAGAAACCTGAAGAAGATCTAACTAAAGCGACTGCACTGCTTGATGAGGCGGCCAGTCGCATTACGTCACTGAAGAACAATCAGACACCTTGGATGGAAGGCAGCGGCCAAAAGGTAATAGGATTTTACTCCAAGATCGATGATTCGCCGCAACCCTACGGTGTCGAGGTCCCAGAGGGGCTAGAGTTTGGCAAGGACATGCCTAGAGTCCCGATGTGGATTTGGCTACATGGTCGTGGTGACACTGCTACCGACCTACATTTTGTTTACAGTCGATTGAATGCCAAGAAGCCCGGTCAGTTCCAGCCAAAAGGGACCGTTGTCATTCATCCTTTCGGACGCTATTGCAATGGCTGGAAGAGCGCTGGGGAAACCGATGTATTTGAAGCCAGAGAGGACGCCATCGCACGCTTCCCTATCGATGACAATCGCATCGCGCTCGCCGGATTCAGTATGGGCGGAGCAGGCGCATGGCACATCGGGGCTCACTTTGCGGACCAATGGGCATGTGTGCATACCGGTGCAGGCTTTGTCGATGTAAAACGTTATCAAAAAATCACAAAGGACAAGTTGCCAGCATGGTACGAGCAAAAACTTTGGGGCGTTTACGACGTGCCTAACTACGCTCGCAACTTCTTTAATGTTCCACTGATTTGCTACTCCGGCGAAATCGACCCCCAACGCGATTCCGCTGAGTACATGGCAGAGGTACTCGCCAAAGAAGACTTGCACCCACCGCATCTCATCGGGCCAGGCATGGGGCATCAATACCATCCAGAAGTAATTAAGGAGGTGCAGTCACTGATCGAAAAGGCTGTGGCTACGGGTAGAGATATTTTGCCGAAGAAACTGATGCTACAGACTCGTTCGCTTGCCTACAGCCGCATGCACTGGCTGGAAATCACTGGTATGCAAAACCAATGGGAAGACGCACGGGCCGAAGCGGTCTGGGACGAAGGAAAGAATGACATTCGCGTCACCACGAAAAACGTAACGAGTTTGGCGATTCGCTTGCCGAAGTTAGCAAAAGCACCAAAGGTCTTCGTCGATGGAGTGGAGGTTACCGGCAGTAGGTTTTTAGGTAACAAGACGGTATGGGACTGGAAAAATCATGCTAAGCCAACTGCTGAAGGCTCTATAAAAGTCGATGGCCATGTCAAAAGGCCCATGCTGCAGGGGCCGATCGATGACGGTTTCAAATCGCGTTTTATTGTGGTCTTGCCAGATGGTAAGCCTGATGGCACTGCAACCGACCATTGGGTCCGAATCGAAGCAGAGCACTTCCTTGTTCGCTGGCGATCGCTGATGCGAGGCGATGCAATCGTTCGGAAGGCTAGCGAAGTTACCGAACAGGATATCACAGACTGTCACTTAGTCGTTTGGGGAACACCAAGCACGAATTCACTCCTGCAAAGAATTCTCGAAAGCAAAGGTGTCAGCGATGTGATCACTTGGAACGACAAGGTATTGAAGATTGGTGGTCAAGAGGGACCGGTGGGTAGCAGTGTTCCAGTTCTTTGCTATCCGAACCCATTGAATCCGAGCCGTTACGTCATTCTCAATTCTGGTCTGACGTTTCGAGAGGTTCACGATAAAACCAACTCTTTGCAGAATCCCAAGCTACCAGACTGGGCGATCTTGGACATCGTTCAAGCACCGAGCGTTGCGTCCGCTGGCATAGTTATCGCCGCCGATTTTTTTGATAACCAGTGGAAAGTTCTAAACCGCGCGAAGCTGCCGACGGATCGAGAGTAATACTAGGTTAGTTCTTATTTTTCAATTCGAAAAAAGGAGTATCGCTATGGCGTTAAGTGCAAAGAAGTTGCAAGAGCTGATGAAGGAAAAACGGCGACGTGAGAAGTTACCGCCACGGCCTGTGATTGCCGAATTGATCCCGCTCACACTGAAACGAAGCGAGCTCAGTCAAATCACCGAACGGTGTTCGTCCGTGTTATTATCCATTGAGGCTACGCTTGTGCAATGCGCGAGGGACCAATCCTCGGTGGATGACGAAATCGTGAGGCAAGGGCTTGTTTGCTCTATTCGTCACACACCCAGCGAATCCGAAGCGGTTGCGTTTGTCGTTACCCGGTTGGCAGCAACAGGGAGCGAGTTGAAAGTCAACGAAGAAGACTGGGCCTTAGCCTTACGAGGAATATGTACTTCGGTAATAAACCATTGCAAGGGAAAAACAGGCGCGTTTAGTTATCTCACTACCGCTCGCGCATTTGTCGCCAAAGCAAATGCGACTCGACGCTAGCCCAATGGCTGCGTACCATGCGACCTCGCCCGCGATTGAGGCCCGGGGCTAGCGCCCGCCGGTTCACGAAATTACAAACGAAGTCAATGCCATTTGGCAATCGCCAAGTGGCTAATGAATAATCTGGGCCGGAGCCGTGGAAACGAGTTCGACTGCTTCACGTCGGAATAATGTAGTTGCGAGGTGCATTCTCATCGCACTTTTTGCAATGAAGCTCGAACCCCAGCATAGACTCGCGCCCTTTTCTCTGTTGTCACCCATTCGCGAAGCATCCAGGGTGGATCGTGATGCACATGTTGATAATGCCCACACTCTCATTCGGCAACCCAATTCCCCAGGTCGTCTGGGTGATAACCAACAATCGATCGCTTCATTGGATTGCTACGGGAGGGAGTGCCCCATTTTGTCTCGCTTCGTTGCAAGGTAGCTTGCGTTGTATTCGTTAACTTTCGAAATGATCGGCACTTGGTCGGTAACGGTCAGGTCAAAGCCTCGCAGGTTGAACGCCTCGGTCTTCTTTGGGTTGTTGGTTAATAGACGAATGCGGCGTAGGCCTAAGTCTTTCAAGATTTGGATGCCGACTCCATAGTCGCGTATGTCCGCTTTGAATCCCAGTGCATGGTTCGCTTCGACCGTATCGAGTCCTTGGTCCTGAAGCGCATATGCACGGATCTTTTGCGCGAGGCCAATGCCTCTTCCTTCTTGAGGCAGGTAGACCAATACGCCTCGTCCCTCGCTTGCGATCACCTCCAAAGCTTGACGCAATTGGTCTCCACAGTCACATCGCAACGACGAAATCAAATCGCCAGTGAAGCAGCTGCTGTGCATTCGAACCAACGGCGCTGGATCGGTTTCATCGTGAATATTGCCCATCACCAGAGCCATCGGTTCCTGGGTTTCGAATTGGACTCCGAAGATCATAATCTCGAAGTCACCGTACTTGGTTGGCAACTTGGCTTGAGCGGCTCGCGTCACGAGCTTTTCATTGATGCGGCGATGCGAAATGATCTGCTCTACAGTGATGATCTCCAAACGGTGTCTGGTCGCCATCTCCAGCAACTCATCCCGAGTTGCTCGATCCCCTCGGCTATTCAGAATTTCACAAAGTACACCTGCAGGAGTTAATCCTGCCATTCGAGCCAAGTCGACAGCGGCTTCGGTATGACCGGCACGACGCAACACCCCACCCTCCATGGCTACGAGGGGATAGACGTGGCCTGGTTTCACAAAATCCGTCGGCTTGCTGGACTCGGTTGCTAGCCGGCGAATAGTCTCTGCTCGTTCACCGGCGGTGATTCCAGTTTTGCAACCGGCGTGATCGACTGGCGTCATGAACGCTGTGGTGAGGGGCGAAGTGTTTTGTTCGACCAGCGGTCGCAGCTCGAGTCGATTGCAAACCGATGGCAATACCGAAGCGCACAATTGACCGTGGCCCTGGAGCATGAAGTTGATTGTTTCAGTCGTAACGCCTTGAGCAGCACATACGAAGTCCCCTTCGTTTTCGCGATCTTCGTCATCGAGGACGATCACTACATGGCCGCGAGCGACTGCAGCGACTGCATCTGGAATAGAACTGAATGAATGTGGCATAATGATCTTTGTGGAGAGAGTGCGCGATGTTCAGGCCTATTCGCCCGAATCGAGCCCCTCAAGGTTATATTCTTTCATCTTCTTGTGCAGCGTGTTTCGATTGATTCCCAATCGCGTCGCGGCTTTGGTCTGCACAAAATTGCAGTTTGAAAGCACTTGCGAAATCAACTCCTTCTCAACTCGATCTACAACCTTGCTGTGCAAGTCGGTTTGTTCGGGATTGCTAATGCGAACCCCTTCTTGAACAACTTCCTTAACCAAGGAATCGAAATCAAGAGGGCGAGATTCGGTCGAAGCAGTGTTCGGCGACGCTCCTGTAACGCAACCGGGCAACAGCTGAACGGTTAACTCGTCCGAGTCTGCCATCACCACCGATCGTTCGATGTAATTTTGGAGTTCTCGCACGTTGCCAGGCCAATGGTAGTCCTGCAGGGCTTGCATGGCCTCACGTTGGATATGGACAACGTATCGGTCGTTGCTTGCACTGTACTGATGCAAAAAGTGTGCAATCAGTGCTGGAATGTCTTCACGTCGCTTTCGAAGCGGAGGTAATTCGATAGGCACCACGTTGAGCCGCCAATAGAGATCCTCTCGGAATTTTTCTAGGCGGATCTCATCGGCCAAATCTCGATTGCTGGCCGCAATGACCCGAGTATCGACCGTAATCGTCTCTGTATCGCCCACCCGTTCAAATTCCCTCTGTTGCAAAACTCTGAGAAGCTTGACTTGGAGGTGCATGGAAGTGCTGTTGATCTCGTCGAGGAAGATCGTTCCCGTATGAGCTGTTTCGAAGCGTCCAGCTCGATTCCCGACCGCTCCCGTGAAAGCACCCCGTACGTGGCCAAAGAGTTCGCTTTCGAGCAGGCTTTCGCTCAAGGCACCGCAATTGACTTTCACGAATGGGCCGCCATTGCGATTGCTGAGGTGGTGAATGGCGTTGGCGATGACCTCTTTGCCCGTCCCCGTCTCACCAAGCAGCAGAACGGACGCATTGCTCATTGCAACGCGTCGGGTGACGCGAAAAACCTCCTGCATGGCAGGGCTCGAACCGATCACGCCGGGCAGTTGGATGCTGCTGTTGTGCCGATAGTTCCCTTCGTTTTCCAGCCCGAAACTGGCCATGTGTCTTTAAACTTGTGGTTGACGCCAAAAAACCCGAGTCGGCGTCCGCACGCTCGACCGTCGTTAGGGTGCGACTTCGGCCCAGGACCTATCTCCCTTCGCCGCCTCGATCGCATCCAGTATGCGTCCAAGGGTAATTCTAAGGTCCAAGTCGTCTGGACCTCGTTTGTTATACTCTTCGTACTGAACCGTAACAGTCTCAGAAGATATCATAACGCCAAATTGCCTAACGGATTGAACAAAATTTTGGCTAGCCTGCTCACGTTGAGGCAATGGCTTCGAATAATCCATGGCTATTTGTATCAATTGCAATTGACCTACTGGGGTGTCAGCGAGCATCGGTCGGAAGCCCTTTGGCTGAGACGATACAAAATTGCGCTGCCGTTCGGACCAATAGGAGGTGGATAGGTCACGCCAAGTGTTTCGGTCGGCGGAATCGATCAGCGGGGATTGGGTCACGATTCTCATCCGGCGCAGAATATCGGCTAAACCGACCTGTTCGGGCGGGACACTCCCCATTACCAATCGCATGTCTGATCCGGCAATCTGATGTTCGCCCCTGCTTAAGGATGCAGCAAGAATAGCGATTGGGCAAGTTGCGGTCGCTGGATTGGCGCGAATCCTCTGAATGAGCTCGCCGAGGTTCATCTCACGCACATGCGCTACCACAATGACCGCCTCAATCGGTTTTCCCTCCCTCAGAAAGCTCATGGTTTGCGATGCCGACGATGCTTCCAAAATTCTGTAGCCAAAAGATTCGAGGAGAGTTCTCGTATGCGTCCGGAGGTCCGAAGCTCCCCCCACAACCAATGCTAATGGATTCCCGTCTAGCATTCTCATTTCAGCAAGTACCCGTTCTAGTCGATTTCGGCCATCGAAATGAACGTCAGCAAGCTGGAGCGAACCATCATCCTTTTGGCTGACCATTACCCCGAGCATTGCCTGTGCAGCAGCATAACGAACCGAGGCAAAGCCGGATCCGCATGCGTGCGAGAGTCGCTCTCGAACAGCGCCGGGTATTGTCGCGGGTATGGCCCAGCGTGCGAGATTCCGAACTGCAACGAGTTGAGCAGAAGCTAGACTGGCATTTTCGGCTCCATCCCAAACAAGACACCCAAACTCGTAACTATCGAGAATCGTGTTCGGCAAGCTAGCAGCTACGCTCGCGATCGTTACGCTGCTAGCCGCTTCCGGTAAGGAAACACAAGCGTTTTCAAGGAGGACGGCAACCGCAATGCCCGAACTGCTATCCGCCAACTCCCCACACCGCAAGGAAGCGTTCGCAAGCTGCGCTGCCCGCGTCCAATCCAAGTCCGCTAACCGAGCCGGTTTTTCTAAAACAGATCGACCATCCACGGAGAGTTGCCATGTCGTAAACGCATCAGGCTCATCCATCCAGCGGATCTTTTGAAAGGCCAGGAGTGACCTTTGCATCTGCTCGATTGTATGACGATAAACGGCCTTGACCGCAGGTATCGACTTGTTCCGATCGCCAGCTACTTTTGCAAGTTCATCTCGGACCGTCTTGTCTATCGCTGGATCAATCGCGGCAACGCACAATTCGGTAGAAAGCGACGGCTCGCCTGAACGAGCTGCAAGCAACGCTAACCGACTCCTTGCATCCGCATGAGGCGAACTCATAGCCGTTTGCCAAGCAGCAAAGGCTGGCTTGCCCATCAACGAAAACGCTTCACTCATCGTTGCATTGGGAGCCGTAGAACTTTCTGCGAGCAGGTGATTGATTAGGGCCGACACGCCGCGGTTTCCAGCCGATTCTAAGGCCCTATGGGCTTGGATGCGTACGGTCCGGTTATTGCTCCGAAGCGATACGACATTACCAATCAGTTTATTTGGATTGTTCGTAGCCGCAGACACGAGATTCAAAATCTTGGTAGCGTTTGTCTTCCGTAAATCAGATAAATTTGCTTCCCTGCTAGTTAACTGGAGAAAAGTCTGAGTCCCAGCGTTTTGAACCATTTGCATCGCGTTTTCTTCGTTCAGCCCCAACTTAACAGCCTCATCGAGCCAATGTCCCACTTCGTCCCATCGTTGAATTCGTGCCATCAGCTGGATAGCGCGGGCTAGCTCGGATGCTGTCCGGGGCGGATTGGTGCGAAGCGAAAGGACGACCGCACTTCGTTCGTTGGGATCAAAACGATTTCCCAGGACTTGGCTACCATTGCCAGCCTTGGTTGAAGCCGAATTGTCTGCGTTTTCAGGATCAATAGCCCCTAGAGCGTCCGTTGAAAATGGATCCTGAGAGCATGCGAAGTGTACGTTCACTAACGAAAACACAAGAAAAATCAGAAAAAGCCTCGCGAGAATCCAGATCGGTGTGCTCATGGCGATTGGTCAATATTGCTTTAGTCGGAGTTGCTCTCACCGCACGCGTCCAAGCTCCTTGAAACGCCGATCAACTGCGGTGGTTCCCTCAATCTTAACTAGAGGATGGAAGCTAATCCCGCACTCAATTGCAACATACGAGAACTTTTCGACCAAAAGACGGCTTTTTCAAACGATTGGAACAACAGCGATCCTATCCGATGCTGTCCGGCTGAGGACAGCCGGACCTACATGGTTTTGACTTTGCTGCGGTTTCGCAAAAAACCTTGACGTTAGCTTGACTACCGATTCTGGAAAGATATCATTGTGATATCACTTGCGTATGCGTTTCGTGTTCAATTGATTTCAGGGGGATTTTGTATGGCCGATAACTGTCAAGAAAAAGTTTTGGTACCGAGTTCGGGTTGGGGGATGTTGGCGTTATTGCTTGCGGGGTTGTTGTTGGCGCTCGTCGGATTTATCACCACCATCGCCCTTAAGGTTCCTGTGATGTTGATTTTTGTTTTGCCGCTCGGAATTATTTGCTTGGTTGCATTATTTGGTTGCATGGCGGTGCAGCCCAACGATGCCCGCGTGCTACTATTGTTTGGTGAATACAAAGGAACGGTTTCGACATCTGGATTCTATTGGGTCAATCCGTTTTTTAACAAGAAACGTATTTCACTTAAGATTCGCAATTTCGAGACCGGCTCCACAGCCGTTAACGAAAAAAAGAATGAGGCGGGGATGCTCATTCAGCAGAAGTCTCGGACACATGGTCGCCCGTCGAAGGTGAATGATCGCGACGGAAATCCCATCGAGATTTCGGCTGTGGTTGTTTGGAAAGTGGTGAACACAGCCGAGGCGCTGTTTGAAGTCGATGATTACGAGGATTATGTGTCCGTGCAAAGTGAAGCAGCGTTGCGCAACCTGGCCTCTCGACATCCCTACGACAGCGAAGATCATGAGACATCGTTGCGAGGATCGATTCAGGAAATCAGCGATCAATTGTGCCATGACATTCAGTCCAGACTCGACAAAGCCGGTGTGAATGTCATTGAAGCGCGCATCAGCCACTTGGCATATGCACCTGAAATCGCAGCCGCCATGCTTCAAAGGCAACAAGCTCACGCCGTTGTGGCTGCAAGGACGAAGATTGTCGACGGTGCGGTTGGGATGGTCCAGATGGCGCTAGATCGACTCAGCAAAGACAAAATCGTTGAGTTGGATGATGAACGCCGAGCAGCCATGGTTTCCAACCTACTCGTCGTCCTTTGCAGTGGAGGTCATGCCCAACCAATAGTCAATGCGGGCTCCCTTTACTCCTAGTTTTATTCACGCGTGTTCCGGGAAAACGGGAAATTTATTGTGGCCCAGCGAGATTCATTTCTACTACGACTAAGTCCAACAACAATGGATGCGATTCGTCGTTGGTCCGAAGATGAGTTTCGCAGTATGAACAGTCAGATCGAAATGGTGTTGCAAAGGGCACTCAAGGAAGCCGGACGACTACCCGAAAAACCAACAGATGATTTGATGACGCCGCCCAATCCGTAACGAATCCCCTACCATGGACTAATCATCGTCGTTTCCGACTTCGATGATGCATGACACTAGATAGTGATCCGAATGACGTTTCTTGAAATCCTTGATCTCGTCGTCGGTTCCGTTCTTTGTCTTGTGGACTTTCTGCACCGAGTTTTTAAATTCAGGTTGATTTGCTGGGACGAAGATCCGATCAAACGGGGCGCTGGAATAGCCCGAGCCCCATGCAGCCGTTGTTCCTTCGTCCTTTTGATTCAGATCAATAAATCCCGCATCCACAAGTATCTTGGGCGTCTCATCGTCGGGAGCGAGAAAATTCGTGTCACCTAAAAAAACAATGTCTTCGTCCTTGAATTGGCTTTTGAGTGCTTTCAGCTGAGCGACAAAAACTTTGGCTTCTGCTTGACGCTGCTTCTGTGTGAACAGCTTGTCCGAGGGGTTGGTATCGTTTCGATTGGATTTGAGATGGACAGGGATAAATACGACATCCGTCTTCCCGTCACCGAATGAAAACTTGACCGCATTTGCACGCCGCTCCAAAAACTTGCTTCCAAACGTTTCGTTTTTGCCCACTGGGATCGAAAATGGCTCGCCTACCATCGTGGCCCTGTCGCTCCGCCAAGCGATCCCAAGATGCTGACCACGTGTTATGAAGTCCTCGGTATCCTTGGGATAGTTTATCTTTGGAAACAGAATATATTGCCACGATTGACCGTGGACTTTTTTTAGTTCCTCCATAGTTTGCTGCAATGGCTTGCTGGTCCACGGAGCGGAGTTCTTTTCGACGCCGATTTCTTCTAATGCCAATACGTCCAATTTGGCTTCGGCAAGGTAGGCCGCAAGATCCACTGGCGATTGCTCCACATCTTTTCCCGGTCTGCCTCGCATGTTGGGGAAACCAAGCCACTCAATATTCCACGCTCCGATGCGAAACTCCTCAGCCTGGGCCGACGGCACAGTAAAGCAAAAGAGGACCGAGAGCGCCAGTGGGCGGAAACCAATTTTCATATTGCTATTCCAGTTCTTGTCGCTCGTTGAATTGCGAAATGCTGATGTTTGGCGACCCATCCATCTGAATCGTGAACGAGGATTCAATCAAGATAGGTTTTCGTTGACTTTTGACAATTCAAACTTTCTTCTTCGACTTGCCGGTCTGCTATAACTTCCAAGTCAGGAATCCATAGCTCGCGCGTCGTGCTATTTCAGATCGAAATCCTGTTTCATTTATCAACTGGCTGGAAACCGCCAGAATTTAAGTCCGTAGGATTGCGAACATACATGGCGAAGCGTCGAGTCGTGGTTATTGGTGCCGGACCTGGTGGATTGGCTTCGGCGCTGCAACTCGCTCATGGAGGAGCGGAGGTCACGGTTTTGGAGTCTCGTTCGCAGGTTGGCGGACGATGTGCAAGTATCTACGCGAACGGTTTTCGGTTCGACACCGGACCAACTTTTTACCTCTACCCTCGTATTCTACGAGAGATCTTTCAATCGGTCGGTCGAGACATCGACGTTGAAATTCCGATGAAGCGGCTGGATCCACAGTATCGCGTTTCATTCGGTGCTGGTGGTCATTTAGACTGCACCCACAATCTCGAAGAGATGGACCGACAAATCGCCGAATTATCGCCGCAGGACGTCGGGGCGTTAAAAAAGTACCTCGACCATAATCGGGTGAAGTTGGCGAAATTTCGTCCGATTTTGGAATCACCGTTCAACAGCATGCTCGATCTGCTGCGTCCCTCGGTGCTCGCGGCGGCATCTCTTTTGAAGCCGTGGAAGTCACTTGGCAGAGATTTGCAAAGCTATTTTCATGACCCCAGATTGGTCATCGCATTTTCATTCCAAGCCAAGTATCTGGGAATGTCGCCATTTAAATGCCCAAGCCTATTCTCGATTCTATCTTTCCTCGAGTACGAATACGGAGTGTTCCATCCGATCGGCGGTTGCGGCCAAGTCAGCGAACGAATGGCCGAAGTCGCAACTGAAATGGGATGCGAAATCCGAACGGACGAACCGGTTAAAAGTCTTGAGTTTCAAGGCAAACGAGTCACAGCGGTAGTGACCACCAAGGGACGTTACGAAGCGGATGCGTTCGTTATCAATGCAGACTTCGCCCACGCGATGCAACAGCTTGTTCCGGATGAATTCAGAAAGCGCTGGTCCAATGCAAAGATTGCGAAGAAGCGATTTTCCTGCTCAACATTTATGATGTACTTGGGCATCCAAGGCCGCTACGAAAACCTAAAGCACCACACGATTCATATTTCCAAAGACTACGATAGAAACCTGCGTCAAATCGAAAAGGAAATGGTATTGCCCGACGACCCATCCATCTATGTTCAAAACCCGTGCGTGACCGATCCGTCACTTGCGCCTGACGGTAAGAGCACGATTTACGTCCTCGTCCCGGTTCCGCATTTGAGTCCAAGCACTCCCTGGGACGAAGCTCAGACACAAGCGTTTCGAGAAACCGCATTCAAGAAACTTGCAGAGATTGGTTTGAGCGATTTGCGGACCAGGATCGAATACGAACAGATTGTTACTCCCGCCCAATGGAGAGATGATTTCTCTGTTTATCGCGGAGCAACATTTAACTTGGCCCACAACCTGGGGCAAATGCTCCATTTACGACCTCACAACAAGTTCGAAGAATTAGACGGCGTCTATTTGGTTGGCGGAGGGACCCACCCTGGCAGCGGACTTCCGGTAATCTATGAGTCATCGAGAATCGCCTGCAAACAACTGCTGCCCGACATTGGACTTTCGGCCAAATTCATTCACGAGCTTGCACATCAGTCGTCGCTACTTTGAACACAACACCGATAACTTCGCTATACGCGCTCTCTGCCCGAACGATGGATGGAGCGGTTATTCAACTCGAGCAGTTTCGTGGTTCCGTGCTTTTGATTGTGAATGTTGCTAGCCAGTGCGTTTTCACTGGCCAATATGCACAACTGCAATCGCTGTACGAAACGTTTCACAGTCGAGGACTAGTACCACTGGGCTTTCCCTGCAATCAATTTGGATCGCAAGAGTCCAAGTCCGACGCATCGATCCAGGAGTTCTGCTCCCTCAAATACCATGTTTCGTTTCCTATGTTTTCCAAGATTGAGGTCAACGGCATTGACGCACATCCGCTCTACGTTTTCTTGAAATCGAACGCCAAGGGGTTCCTTGGCAGCGAGAGCATTAAATGGAATTTCACCAAATTCCTTGTCGGACGTGATGGAGTGGTGATAGGTCGTTTTTCCTCAGCGACCTCACCCAAGAGTTTAGCGGGAGCCATTGAGAAAGCACTGGCGTAAAAAGGGGTCAGGTCTCTCTGATTTGTCCCAGGCGTGGCATGCCGCGACCCGGGTTAAACAAGTCGTATGGCTTGAAGCATGTTTAACCGATCGGAGCGATTGGCAACCGATCGCGGACTCCCCCCAAACATTTCAGTATTTCGCTAAGATATTTTACGTTTTACTCCACGTACTCATTTCAGAATCCGTTTTAAAAAATTGACTTCATCAACTCATCTCAAAGCGACCTTACTGATTCTTTATGGGTTCTGGTCAATTTCGACCGGACAAGCCATTGCCCAGGAATCAGTGATATCGGAGATCGACGCGGCTATCAAACGAGCGGCGGTCTTCCTTGTTTCACAGCAACATGCAAACGGTTCCATCGCAGATCGTGGGCATGAAAATGCGATGACCTCCCTCGCGATCATGGCCCTTGCGTCTGTCGGACATCAACCCACAGATCCAACTGCAGAGGGAGCTGTGATAAAAAAGGGCCTTCAATTCATACTAAGCTCCAACCGCCAAGACAAAGCCGGATATTTTGGAGCAAGCGATGGTTCAAGAATGTATGGGCATGGTATCGTCACCCTCATGCTGACGGAAATGATTGGGATGGGTGGAGACGACCGGACGGATGATGCGATCCATCAAGCTTGCCAGAAAGCCATCGACTTGATCATTCGCAGTCAGCGTGTCAAAAAACCTGGTTTTGCCAAAGGTGGATGGCGTTATACACCCGACGCTGCGGATAGCGACCTGTCGGTGTCGGTTTGGCAGCTCATGGCTCTTCGCAGCGCAAAGAATGATGGCTTGGATGTCCCGTCATCGACCATTGATGACGCGATCGCTTATCTAGTTCGATCGTTTACTTCGCCAGTCGACTCCAATGGTCAGCCCAATCATGCCAAGAATGGCTTTTCGTACGAAGCCAACAATGACAGCCCTACCTTTACTATGTCAGCTGCTGGGCTTTTAGCGATGCAAGTTTGCGGCCAATATGATTCGCCGCTGGTCGTCGGAGCTGCAGAGTGGCTCAAAGAACATCCGCCCAAGTGGGGCGAGCGATTTGTTCTGTATGGAATTTACTATTACGCTCAAGGTATGCATCAGCGCGGAGGCGAGACGGCAGAGTCGGCATCGATATTGGTTACGTCGGAGTTGCTCAAACATCAAGGCTCCAATGGATCGTGGCAATCATCCAGTGGTGAAGAGCAAAACGCAGGTAAAGTCTACTGCACCGCTTTGGCAATACTGAGTTTATCCGTTAAATACCATTTCCTGCCGATCTACCAACGTTAGGTATGTCTGACAATTGGATGACTTGTTGGCCTAGCTCGCCGCTGCGCGGGTTAAACAGGTTGCAGGAAGATCGCTGAACCCCAGTACGTCGCGCGGTGGTTTCGATATAATCAATGCGACGCAACTTCATTAGCAACTTCTGAAAGAACCTGTGATGAAAATCCTGATTGCACTGCTGTGCCTGTTCCTCGTTGCCCCCGGATCTCTGTCGGCTCAATCAATAAAGAGCGAATGGAAAGTCGGAGCTGCCAAGACCGATATCACTCCGGATGTGCCAGTTCGCCTCAGTGGTTATGGTTCACGAACTCAATCAACCGCTGAGATCGATGATCGCCTCTTCGCACGTGCAATGTCACTCAAGCATGGCGAACAACCGCCTCTCGTTATTGTTTCGCTAGATGCCATCGGCCTATCGGCTTCGCTCACCGATCAAATCCACACGCAGTTGCGGGAACGATTTTCGCTTGAACGTAAACAAGTTGTTTTGTGCACAACTCATTCGCATACAGCCCCTCAGCTCGACGACGTCCTACCCAACCTGTATTCGACACCGCTGGGCGCTGAAGAGATACAGTACATGTCGAGTACTAGCCGCAAGACGGTCAATGGAATCGTGAAAATTGTAGGTGAATCGATCGAGCAAATGCAAATTGCGACTGTCGGATTCGGAACCGGGCGAGCCGAATTTGCCATCAATCGTAGGTTGCTTAAGAACAATATCTGGACTGGATTCGGAACGGTTGACGATGGTCCCGTCGATCGAACCGTAAGAGTAATCCATGCCAAAAGGCTCGACGGATCCACTATTGCCGTCGCCTATCAATATGCGTGCCACTGCACGTCGATTGCTCCCGAACTGAACAAGATCAGCGCAGACTGGGCTGGCATGTCGGCAAGTCTGTTAGAAGAAGCCTTACGCAGTAGCAATGCCCCCGAGGCGATTGCGTTGCCAATCATTGGATGTGGAGCAGACGCGAACCCTAACCCACGCGGCAAGGTCGAGCATGCGAAAAAGCATGCCCAGGAGATGGCGAAATCCGTTCAGTCGGTTTGCGCTGGCCCGCTTCAAGATTTACCGCCTCCCAAATCACAGACCTTTCAGCTATTGGCTATTGCCCCTGAAAGGCCTTCGCGAGAGCGATTAAAGGAAATGTCCCAGAGCAAGTCGTTTGTGGAACGCAACTTCGCAGAGGCTATGCTTGCGATCCTTAAGCAAAAAAATAGGTTGCCAGAAACGTACCCAGCCCCCATTCACTTGTGGAGTTTTGGCGACTCTCTCGCTTGGGTATTTATGGGGGGCGAAGTCGTCGTCGACTACCAAATTCGGCTTGAGAAGGAGCTAAGTCAATTTCCAAACGTTTGGGTAGCGGCTTATACGGACGATGTCTTTGCGTACATTGCTTCCGAACGTGTGCGGAATGAGGGTGGCTATGAGGTAGACGCGTCGATGTTGTACTACAACCAACCTGGGCGATGGGTTTCTGGTACCGAGGATCTGATCGTCACCCGAGTTTTGGAGATGGCCAACTCAAAGCGTCTACTGGATCAGCCACTTTCTTCAACAGACTCTTTGCAAAGCATTCAGATGCCCAAGGGTTGGAAAGTCGAGTTGGTTGCAGCCGAACCGTTGGTTGAGGACCCAGTCAATATCGCCTTCGGTGCCGACGGTACCGTCTGGGTTGTGGAGATGGGGGACTATCCATCCGGAGGTCCAAAAACCGGATGCATCAAACGGCTACTCGATACCGATGGCGATGGCAAAATAGATTCAAGTACAATTTTCTTGGATAACCTTTCCTTCCCTGTCGGCGTTTACCCGTGGCGCGATGGAATCGTGGTCGCTTGTGCACCCGACGTTTTCTTTACTCGCGATACAGATCATGATGGACTGGCCGATGAACGACGCGACTTGTTGAGCGGCTTTCCCCTGGCCAATCAACAGCACCGTGTCAACGGCTTTACCTACGGTCTCGACCATCGTCTCCATATAGGTACAGGCTCACAGGTTAAAGAGATACTAGAAGTCGCCACCGGCAGAAGGATCAACGTGAGCGGGTGCGATCTGAGCCTGGATGTCGATCATGGAATTGTAGGTGTCGAGACAGGCACTACTCAGTATATTCGTGGCTGTGATGAATGGGGGAATTGGTTTGGAAATGACAACAGTCATCCGATCTTTCACTATGTTTATGATCGGAATTGGGTAAGTGCAGCCGGTTCGAATATTCGATCGCTTTCACAGCACCTGATTCAACCGCCGACGTCGCCACCCGTTTATCCCATCAGTCGCGACGCAGATCGATTCAATGACTTGTTTACTGCGAATCGGTTTACCTCCGCATGCAGTTCGATATTCTGTCGTAGTCCGGGTGCAACGCCCGACATGCAAGGTTGCGCGATGGTATGTGAGAGTGTTCATAATCTAGTTTCACGCGTGCGAGTGGAAGCCAAAGGCGCAACGTACGTCGGAACGCGTTTCGATGAGGATAAACAGAGCGAATGGCTACGGAGCAATGATCCATGGTTCCGGCCCGTCCGCATCGAGAACGGAATCGACGGCACTCTATGGATTGCGGACATGTATCGCCGCGTCATTGAACACCCCGAGTGGATTCCGGACGACTGGCAGCGAAGAATCGATGTTCGGGCTGGAGAAAACCTTGGACGAATCTATCGAGCGTACCGGTCTGATTTCACGCCCTATGCGAAATTCGATTGGACCAAAGCAACCGACGACCAACTATTAGCAGCGCTTCAAAGTCCGAGCTCTGCTGTTTCCGATGTGGCTAGACAGCAGTTGATTTGGCGACACAGTTTGTTGTCTACAACGATCCCAGACAGGCTTCGAAGAATGCTTATGCAATCCGATCAGCCGATTGTTCGACTCCGCGCGATGGCGACTTTGAATGCGATGCAGCGGTGTACCGAAGCCGATTGGACTGCCGCGTGCAAGGATAGCGATCACCGAGTCATTAGGTGGGCAATCGAATCCATGGCAAAACAAAAGCTAATCCATGGAGAGTTACGTCAACTTGCAGTTGTTGTTTCGAGATCCGAAGCTGCTCGTCAATCGGCCGCATTGGGGCTGCAACTGATTGCTGCACTTGTCTTGTGTGAGGAGCCAGCGTTCGCCGAAACTGCTGCTCTGCTCGCTCATCATGCGGGTGATCCATGGATTGACCAAGCCATTGCTTTTTTGCCGAATCACGGAATCGACCCAACGATTGAAACTTTGTTAGCCAATGCCAATGCTCGTGCGAATGCAATGCTGGATCAATTGATTCCCAGAGCCACTCCGGCATTACAACAGCAACTTCGCGAACGAATCGTCCACGGGGCTCCGGTTCGCCCAGCGTGGCACTATGCTTTAGGAAGGCAATTTGCTCTCGACACCAACAAGTCACACCAGTTAGATGATGCGAGCCTCGACCGTTTGCAAAGCGACGCCCAAGTCGCCATTCGAGACAACCAAAGCGACTTGACCACTCGGCGATCGGCTCTCGATCTGGTGGTTTCAAAGACCAGCGGCAACGATTCCAAGAGTATTGATTTTCTGGTAGGCGTTCTCGATAATTGTCAGGATAGCAACTTCAGTCTGGCGTTAGTCAAGGGACTGGTTTCGTTGGGGAAACCAGCCGGTACGAAAGTTCTAGCGGGCTGGGAAAACTATTCCGTGCCCACTCGGTCTGGCATTATCGCTGAAAGCATTTCTCGAGAGGAGAATGCGACTGCATTACTGGAAAAAGTTGCCGCCGGCGCGATTGGCGTCGACGCTTTTCAATCGGCGCAAATCGAACAGTTGAGGGCTAGCAAAAGTGTCGAGTTGAGAGGGTTGGTTGAAAAGATTTTTGGTCCGCCGCCGGGTACGGATCGGCTGGCAATAGTAAGCGATTACGCCGGCAAGTGGCCAGCATCCTCTACCAATGTTGCTCGCGGCGAATTGCTGTACAAACAGCATTGTGCTCAGTGCCATCAGGATCGAGTAGATGTGAATGGTGTTTTACCGTCGGTGGGGCCCAATCTTCAAGCGTTGTCTATTTGGAAAAACGAAGCTTGGTTGTCGGCGATCTTGGATCCGAACCGATCGGTGGAAGCCAAGTACCGGAGGATAAGCATCCTGTCGATCGACGGAAGCACGCTCGTGGGACTTAAAGTTCGAGAAAACGAAGATAGGATCGAGATTGTAAACGATCAGGGATCGCTAATCAGCATGACGCGCGCATCGATCGACGAGATGCGCGAGTCAGAAAAGTCCCTTATGCCGGAAGGGTTTGAAAAAGTATTGACGCCGGAAGACATGGCAAGCGTCGTTACTTTTATTCGGAAATCCAAGTAGTCTTTCCTGAGTTGAAGGCTTGCCCTCAACTGGTGACGGATCATTTCTTAATTAAGGCGCTAGCTTTTTCCTTTTTCAGCTCGTCCAAAAACGCTTGCATGTCTTCCTTGAGTTGATCGGGTGCGGATTTAATCGCTTTGGTCTGCAATTCAATTGCACGATCAAGGTTTCCGGCCAAGTAAGTCAAATGAGCCAAGGTATCGAGGATCGGACCGTTGTCCGGCTCTTTAGCGACCGCTTTCTCGGCTGCAACCGTTGCAGCGGCAATGAGCGGCTTCGAAAACTGGTCGTTCTCGCTTGCGGCCTCGTAAACGCTCCAGGCGAGTTCGTTCAAAGTGCTTGCGTCGGTTTCCTTACTTTCGGTGATATCCGAAAGTGTTTTGGCTGCTTGACTATCTCTTTCTCCTGACTTGACAACGATGCCGACTAGCGCCTTGCACGAGGCAATCAGAAGCATTTGCTTTTGTTCTGGTTTGGCAGTCTTGGAGATCGCATCGATTTCTGCAAGAGCATCGTCAATATCGCCGCCTTGCAGCTTATTCATGGCCGAAGACGCGTTGACTCGAAACTCTAAGTCTTCAATCACGGCAATTGTATCGGCATCGCCATCCGCTTCTTCCCTGGCCTGAGCAAGCACCTTGAGAGCTGCTTGGAGGTTTCCGGATCGCATGGGTCGACTTACTTTTGCGAATAAAAGTTCACGCTTTTGCTCCTTTCGAAATTCCTTTAGATAGGCATCTCGATCCCATTTGCCTTCGACAACTTTCTCGAGCGGATCATCCATACTCATTGGGTGCCCGATCCACTCGATCTGCCCAGATTTGCCAACGATAAAACAGGTTGGGATTCCATTCTGGCCAGCAGCTTCCATGTAGTCTGCGTTAACGGACTTGTCCGGATCGGTTGTCAAACAGTAGGCGCTGGTTAGCTTTCCATACGTGTTTTCAGTGTCGTCCTTTTCAGCACCCTTGACAGGTTTCTTTAGAAAGCCCTCAACGGTTTCTAGATCCTCGTCGCTAACACTGATTAGCTGCACACCTTTTTCCAAGTACTTTTCCTGAGTGGCTGCCAAATGCGGCATACTCATCACGCATGGGCCACACCAAGTTGCCCAAAACTCGACTACGTAGACCTTGCCAGTTTGGAATTCAGTAACCGGCTTAAACTTGTCATGACCGTTGCTGACCCAGTGTTCGATGTCGAGTTTCGGCGCCTTGGATCCAATGGTAAGTTCCTGAGCGTTTGTCATGGTAACGCAGCTAAAGATCATCGTCCAAGTCGCCAATCCGAGCGACCATTGTTTGGAATTTTTCAACATGATTCACTTATCACTTTCTCTGTTTTTTAGTCGATCCGCGGTACACTCCCAATCGTCTCTCAGCAACCCATGCCGCTGCGAGTGAAGGACCGCATAACGCCATCATGATACCAAAATATCCATTCCCCATCAGTACAGGTAATGTCACAGTACAAGGGGCGCAATTTCTTCGACTTTTTACACTCCTCGGTCATCGGTGGCTAACGAGACACTTTAGCGGTACAATTGAGACATGATTGCAAAACTTACAAAAGAACTTTCTGCCGCACTGCATGCGACTAGCAAGTAACACAAGGTAACACAAGGGCCATCCATCTTAATGATTCAGCAGTCGGTCGATCCCGAAATTTTATTCCTAAAAATGTCATCTGGTGGGGGAACCGAGTCGGACGAAGAATTTCGCTACCAAGGATCGCATGAATTTGCTCCTCGTTTTCGGCAAAGTGCCGAATCAGCCAACGAAGGCTCCTCGCACGGTGGGGGCTGGGGTCAAACTCGATAGATCGACTTCTGACTTTAGAGTTGGCAATAGACGATCGACATGATAGCTCTTCTCGCGTTTTCAGCGAAAGTCCACTTCTGACTGGCGCACGACCCCTGGGCCCGCTGGGATTTTCTCCGCTATGAAAAAACCGTATTCCATGGCGCCGGAGTCGTAGGCGTTTAAGATGGCGTCAAAATGGTCTAGGAATAATACGTGGTTGCTACCTAAGACTTTGGCGAGGTATCGGACACCTGTTTTTTCGACGCGTTTGCGGCATATCTCCCATGTCTTTTTGACTTGGTCCGTCCATATTCCTTTTGCCGTTACGGTGAGGCCAGCTTGTTCGAACCATTGTACGTAGTCGGACTGACTGCCGAGTGACGGGCAAAACATACCTTCACAAACTCGCAAGGCTTGCTGGGAATGGACGTCGCTCATCGGCATCTCACCCGCGAGCCATGCTAACAAGGCGAAGCGGCCTCCTGGCTTGAGCCATGACGCGGCCTTTTTAAAGAACGCGGGCTTATGAAACAAGTGCTCGGTGCATTCGATGCTCCAAACCACATCCGCTGATTTCTGCGGAAATTCAATCGCCTCGGCGTCTTCGCATAGGAATTGGGGTCTTGGTTGGAGTCCTTTCAGAGCGGCGCTGGCGGTTGCCCATTGGCGTTGGACTGGACTGAGTGTGACTCCGGTTACCTGGCACTGCAATTGTTTGGCCAGCCAGATGCTCGAGCCCCCCATCCCGCATCCAATGTCATAGAGGACTGAATGGGGTTGGATTTTTGCTAGCCCGGCAAGGGTTGAAGTCAATTGCACTTGTGCGGCGGCTGGAGTTTCATTAGCCAGCCAATAGCCGTGATGGATATGGGGCCCCCAGAGCAGTCTGTAGAAAAGCGTACTAACGTCGTAGTGATTTTTGATTACGGACTTTTGGATATCAGGGCACTCGATCATGTTTCGGGCACCACTTGGCATGAGAGTCGCATCGTTCTAAATCCTTTTTGCGTGTACAATCGGTGTCTATGTTTTGAATGATTCATCAGGACATCGTAACATGGTCCCTCACTTCCAAACTAGCGGAGCTCTCCTTTTCAGGTAAGAGTTAATCGCGGAGCCATCATGAAATCCAGAGTTCTCGTGCCAGAATGGATGGATGATCCCGCGATCGATCCCGTGGAACATCGCCGCGCCCTGAACGGCCTGCGACGGGTCAACAAACTGTGTCAAACCGGCAAGCACGTGGCAAAGGAAATTTTAGCCATCGCCAAGAAAAACAACCGCAATTCTCTCACCGTTTTGGACCTTGGATGCGGTAGTGGTGACGTAGCCATGGATGTGGGACGGCGGCTTTCCAGCCAGATAGAATGCAAAGTCAACGGGTGGGATATTAGTAAGACTGCGGTCGAGTATGCGACCAAGGTATGGTCGACCTCTCAAGATCGATTGCCAGCTTCAAGACGGTCGCCGATTGAAATGCATTTCCAACAAATCGATGTCTTTCAGCCGACGGATCTCAAGTTTGATGTCGTTTACTGTTGTTTGTTCTTGCATCATTTCACCGATCGCCAAGCGGTTCAGGTATTGGAACGAATGAAACGTGTTGCGGGACTTTCTGTGTTGGTGGATGATTTAGTAAGATCACGTTTAGGAACCATGCTAGCTCAGATCGGTTGCCAATTGCTGTCTCGATCGCCCGTGGTGCATTTCGATGGTCCTCAATCGGTTCGTGCAGCGTTCACCGAGTCGGAGGCGTGCGAGTTGGCAGCGCAGGCGGGCTTGAAACCGTGCACGATGCGTCGACATTGGCCGGAGCGGTATCTGCTGCGATGGGACGCTTGATATGATCGCAAGCAAGGCATCACCGAGTGCATCTACCGAGGCGTCCCACTCTACTATTGCAATGCACGACCTGCATGAAAGTCAGTGGGATGTGGTCATCCTTGGCGCTGGAGTTGCTGGAGCTGCGGCAGGCATTCTTGCCGGCAAGCAAGGCATTAAGACACTGTTGGTTGAATCGAAGGCTTTTCCGCGAGAAAAGGTATGCGGCGGTTGCCTTAACTTGCGTTCTCAAGCTTCTCTCGAAAGGCTTGGAGTTTCTCAAGCCATCGAATCCGCTGGAGCTGTCTGCATCGAGTCGATGCGATTGCAGATATTGAAGACACAAGCTCAATGGCGAGTGCCAGCGATGATGAGCATTCGACGCTCAACGTTGGATAAGATTTTAGTCGAGCAAGCAATCGAACAGGGATCGCATTTCATCGATCGAACAAACGGCAACTTGTTGGCCGCAACGACAGACTCAGGGTCCGCAACGCGATCGGTTCGTCTACAAAAAGATGGCGAGATGGAGGTCATTTCGTCAAAGTGTGTACTTGTAGCCAGTGGTTTGACGCGATCGTCCATTCGACAAGAAGACAATTGGCCAGCCATGGTAGAGAGCGATTCTCGGATCGGAGTTCAATGCTTGATCTCCGCAGCACAAGCTTCCGAGTTTGCGGATGGGCAATTGCACATGCTGGTCGGACACAAAGGTTATGTTGGTATATGCAAAACCGACGGAGGCTTGGTAGATGTGGCTGCCGCCCTCGATCCATCGAGCATCCCGTCGAGCGGCGGGATTTCTCAAGTCGTACAAGGGATCATCGCCGAGTGCGGCTTACGTGGAATCGATTTGCCTGAAAAAGATCGATGGCTCGCAACACCCAGTTTGACCCGCAGTTCCTCGCGCGTATCCGCACATCGCACCTTTCTGATTGGCGACGCGATAGGATACGTTGAGCCGTTTACTGGAGAAGGAATGTCTTGGGCGTTGGCAAGCGCGGAATCGGTGATGCCAATAATCACCGATATTGTTGCACATGGTTGGAATGACGAATTGAGTTCTCGATGGAACGACTGGGCTCATCGACAACGAATTCACAAACAAAGAACATGCCGTTGGATCGCTGGCCAAATAAGATGGCCACGCGGAGCAGCGTGGGTGTTACGGGCTTGCAATTGGCTTCCGCCATTGCGCGCCTCATTTATCCGAAAGACAAGTCAATGAGTTTATCGAGCGTTGAAACGCATTTGGTCAAAAAAGCGACGATTGCCAAAATTCTTGGTTTGGCTACGTCCATCCCCGCGTATTCGATGGCTCAGAGCGACGCGGCAATCGTAGCTCAGCAGCTAAATTTATCGGAACGATGGAAGGACGCATTGCCGGCCCTCTATCGCAAGAGTGGGGTTCAGCGGCGCGGCAGTGTTTTGTTGGGACCGGAACGGTTACCCGACTCGCAACGTCAGACTTTTTATAAACCTGCCACCGCATCGAATCCGTTTGGACCGACAACGGCTGAAAGGATGAAAGTGTTTTCTGAACATGCTGGGCCCATACTACAGCGAGCTTGTGCGGCAGCGATCGAAAATTCAGGCATTGCGAAAGCGAGCATTACCCATTTGGTAACGGTCTCGTGCACTGGTTTTTTTGCACCGGGTATCGATATTGCCTTGATCGAATCTTTGGGGCTTGACTCCAATATCCAACGCACGCATATTGGGTTCATGGGTTGTCATGGTGCTCTCAACGGAATTCGCGTTGCCAAAGCCATTGTCGACGCAACTCCCTCCGCAGTCGTTTTGCTCGGAGCAGTCGAGCTATGCAGTTTACATCAGCAATACACAGACGATGCACAGCAACTAGTTGCAAATGCACTCTTTGCTGATGGAGCCGCAGGACTCGTCATTGGCACCACGAGTGACAACTTGGGTAATCGAGAAATCGATCCCGATCCTTGCTTGCCATCGCAAGCGAATTGGTCCATCGTTTCCACTCTGTCGAAATGGATTCCCGAAACCACTTGCTTGATGAGTTGGACGATCGGTGACCATGGATTTCGAATGACATTGGATCCACAGGTTCCAAGCGTCATCGAAGCCAATCTAGAGGATGAGCTAAAAATATGGCTGGATGGGCAGTCTTTGTGCATCTCGGATATCGACGCATGGGCCATACACCCTGGTGGCCCACGTGTCATCCAAGCAACGGGAAAGGCCCTGGGATTGCCACCGCAATCGCTTGAGGGTTCGCAGGCCATTCTTGCAAACTACGGAAATATGTCGTCCCCCACGGTTCTATTTATTTTGGATAGGCTATCGGATCAGCAACCAGCCGCGAATTACTGTGTTCTTTTGGCTTTTGGTCCAGGATTGTGTATTGAAGCGGTTTTGCTCAAGTCGACAGCAATCCCCTTGACCTGTGGCGGAGGGGAATTCTCAGATTAGAATGTGGTCAATCGCCAACTTCGCTATTTGTCCTTAAATGAATCTGGATCGTTGTACAATGCTCGCACGAATAGCAATTGGACTTAGCATATTGATTTGGATTGTAGGAATGGAATTCTTGAGCGGCACCTCGATGGCAGATGAAAAAGATCCTTCTATTGTTCAATATCGGCTTTCTTTTCGACAAGCCGATACGCATCGAGTGGATATTGAAGTCTCGGTGCCAACGGACGGAAAATCTGAAATTGAATTCATGATGCCGGTGTGGACGCCAGGCAGTTACCTGATTCGGGAATACGCGAGACAAGTCGAACAGCTCACAGCGGTAGACGGAAAAACCAACACCCCACTTAGTATCAAGAAGAAGGACAAAAATCACTGGTTGGTAGACTGTGCGCGTGTCGACGAAGTGACGTTGCGTTACTCGCTCTATTGTCATGAAATGAGCGTCCGCACCAATTGGGTTGAGCGAGACTTTGCTTTCTTGACCGGCGCTGCAACCTATATTACGCGGGCTGACATGCTCGATCATCCGCACGTTGTGAGAATCGATGCATTACCGAATTGGCCAAAGGCAGCGTCAAGTCTTTCAGCAGTGGATGCTCGTGATCCTTGGACACGCAGGGCTGCGAATTTTGATGAATTGGTAGACAGCCCGATCTTGTTGGGTGCAATTGATATTCAGACGTTTGACGTGGGCGGAGCCAAACATTATTTAGCAACCTTGGGCGGCGAGTCCTTTTGGGATACGGCTTCAGCCGCCAAAGACATAGCAAAGATTGTTGAGGTCGAACAAGCTTTTTGGCAAGACACGCCCTACAAAGAGTATTGGTTCTTAAACTTAGCGACGGAGACTGGCGGCGGACTCGAGCATGACAACAGTTGCGTTTTGATGACAGGCCGATGGTCTCAACGACAACGGGCAAAGTACGCTGACTGGCTCGGATTGGTTTCGCATGAATTCTTTCATACATGGAACGTACGACGACTTCGTCCGAAAATGCTCAAACGATACGACTACAACAACGAACAGCACTTTCATGAACTTTGGGTTGCTGAGGGAATCACCAGTTACTACGACGATTTGTTTGTGGTTCGAAGTGGACTTGGCAAACCGAAGGACTATTTGGAGAAACTCGGCAAGAACATCGCTTCCGTCCAGAACGCACCGGGACGACTGACTCAATCTCTGACCGATAGCAGCTTCGACGCTTGGATCAAATACTATCGTCCGGACGAAAACGCGAACAATAGCCGAATTAGTTATTATCTAAAGGGTGCATTGATCGGAGCGTTGCTCGATGTAGAGATACGTTCGAAGACCGATGGTGCCAAATCATTGGACGACGTGATGCGGATGTTGTGGAAATTGCATCGAGAGACGGGTTATACCAACGATGACTTTAGCAAGATCGTGGCCGAGGTTACCGGCGAGTCATACAGTGATTGGTTCGTAAGGAGTTTGGAAACCACCCAGGAAATGGACTTTTCAAAGATGCTGGAGTGGTATGGTTTGGAGTGGAAAAAGCGAGAGCCTGACAAAGATGCACCGACCGATAGGCCAGTCTTTGGCAATGTTTTTGTTGGAATGGATTTGCTGGCTCAACAGGGCAAAGCGATGGTGGACAAAGTCACTCGCGATTCGCCGGCCAGCCACGCGGGCTTCAACGCGGGTGATGAGTTCGTCAGTTTCGATGGGTTTCGCATCACTGCGGAAACGTGGCCGGAGCGCCTTAGTTCCTATCGACCGGACGACATTTGCAAATGTTGGGTTGCAAGGCGAGGCAAGATGGTAGAACTATCGATCAAATTAGCAAGTCAGCCAGAGACCAGTTGGAAGATAGCACGCATAGCGAAGCCTTCGGACGAACAAGAACAACGATGGCGGAGTTGGCTGAATTTACAGGAGCCCGAAAAAACGATCGAGCCCAAATAGGTGGTCATTGCTCTGCCGGACAGAATTACTTTTTGACTTCGAACTCGGCGTCGATCGCGTCGTCATCGCTTGGGCTCTTTTCAGGTTCGCCAGCTGGCGTTGGACCCGATTGAGCGCCTAACGTCGAACGGAACGCTTGAGCCGATTGATCAAGCTCCATCGTGGCTGCTTTAATCGCTGCGGCATCATTGGTAAGAATTGCGTCGCGGGCCTTCTTGATCGACTGCTCAAGTGGCTCACGATCCGAATCGCTAAGCTTCTCGCCTTGTTCCTTGATGGCTTTTTCGAGACCGTGAATAGTATTCTCAGCTCGATTCTTTGCCTCGGCAGTCTCGACAAACTTACGGTCGTCATCTGCATGCGATTCTGCATCCCGTCGCATGCGCTCGATCTCGTCTTTGCTCAAGCCGCTTGACTGTTCGATCTTGACGCTCGATTGCTTGCCTGATTTAAGGTCTTTGGCGGATACATTCAGGATACCGTTTTGGTCAATGTCAAATTTGACTTCGATCTGCGGGACGCCTCGGCCTTGAGCATCAATGCCTTCCAAGTTGAACTGGTCCAGCAAACGGTTCTGCTGAGCCATCTTGCGTTCTCCTTGAAATACACTAACGGTCACGGCCGTCTGACCGTCCGCAGCTGTAGAAAACGTTTGTTTCTTTTCGACAGGAATGGTGGTATTGCGTTCGATGAGGGCCGTCAACACTCCGCCTTCGGTTTCGATACCGAGCGTCAGCGGCGTTACATCGAGGAGTAGAACGTCACGTCGGTCGCCCGACAGAACGGCACCTTGGATCGCCGCGCCCACCGCCACCACTTCGTCTGGATTCACTCCCTGGTGAGGCTCCTTGCCGAAAATGTCCTTAACAATTTGTCGAACCTTGGGAACGCGAGTCGAACCGCCAACCAAGACGACTTCATCGATATCCGATGGTTTCATCTTAGCGTCCTGCAGCGCTTGCAACACTGGTTTGCGGCAGCGTTCGATCAAATCATCGACAAGTCCCTCGAAGGTGCTACGTGTGATCATCATCTGCAAGTGCTTGGGGCCTGTCGCATCCGCCGTGATGAACGGCAAGTTGATATCGGTTTGAGGTAGGCTACTAAGTTCCTTTTTTGCCTTTTCGCACGCTTCCTGCAAACGTTGCAATGACATAGGCTCTTTTCGAAGATCCAAGCCATTGTCCTTGAGGAACTGGCCGGCGACGTGGTTGACCAAAGCCTGGTCAAAGTCGTCACCGCCCAAGTGAGTGTCTCCGCTGGTACTAATCACCTCAAAGACTTTGCTGTTGTTCTCATCGTCATTGCTCATCGCAACTTCGAGGACCGATACGTCAAAAGTGCCACCACCCAAGTCGAAAACAATGATCTTTTGATCTTTCGTCTTGTCCAAACCATAAGCGAGTGCAGCCGCTGTGGGTTCGTTGATGATTCGAGCTACCTCGAGGCCGGCGATCTGGCCAGCATCCTTGGTGGCTTGTCGTTGTGCGTCATTGAAGTACGCTGGAACCGTAATGACAGCCTTGCTAACACGGTGACCAAGATAAGACTCGGCAGCTTCTTTGAGCTTGCGGAGCACCTTGGCGGAAATTTCTTGCGGAGTAAATTGCTGATCGCCGATCTGAACTTTGACGTATTCGTTCGCACCGCCAACGATTTGGTAGGGAACAATCTTTTCTTCGGATTCGACCTCGGAGTGACGTCGCCCCATGAATCGCTTGACGGAGGAAATGGTTCGACGGGGATTGGTTACAGCCTGACGTCGGGCTGGTTCGCCTACGATCGTCTCACTTTTGTCTGTAAAAGCAACGACGCTCGGGGTCAAACGATTTCCTTCTGCATTGGGAATCACCTTGACTTCCGTCCCTTCCATCACAGCTACAACCGAGTTGGTCGTACCTAAGTCGATTCCAATAATTTTTTCGCCTGATGCCATGATCGATTCCTCTGCGTTAGGATGCAATGGGTGAATTGTAATTGCGTTTTTTTAGGATTTTTGTTAATCGTGGATGTCCACGCGGGCCCATAATGCAACTGGTGTGCCAACGGATTTTTTTAAATACTAAAAAACAACTCAACCCATTGCCTCTTAACGGTTTACAGCTGAATTGACTTTTCCACAAGTCCCGAGGTTGCTAAAGTAACTGGCGACAGAACGCCAATTTGACAGAAAAAGGATCCGCACTTAGCGTCCCCAGATCCAGGAGTTAGGAATTGCTCGACAAACTAAAAGAAATCGACTCACAAATTCTGGCTTTGGCCAAAATCCGTTGCCAGCTTCTTTCTCAATGGCAAGAACTGCCATCGAAAAGCGACGGAAGTTTCACGTCCCTGCTTGCTGCCCAAGCGACCTCTTATGAATCGGCAACGGATGGCTTCGAGACTCAGTTACAGCGATTCATTGCCGGATTGACCTTCCAAACCGCAATCCGCCGTAGCTCGATTGCATACCTGGGCCCAGAGTTTTCGTACTCATACTCTGCCGCCGCAAAGTACTTTGGTGCTATCGAGGGCTTGCAAGCAGTCAATACGATCGGTGCCGTATTCGAGGAGATCGCGAGCTCGCATTCCACCTACGGCGTGGTGCCAATCGAGAACTCTACCGACGGTCGAATTGTCGATACGTTGACTATGTTCATTCGCAAGCCGATTCGGATCTGCGGTGAAGTCTTGCTGCCAATCCACCACAACTTGCTCGCAAAATGCGATCGCAAAGACATTCGCGAAGTCTACAGCAAGCCACAAGCTCTCTCGCAATGCCGAGGCTGGTTAAGTAGTCACTTGCCGGACGCTCGCTGGGTCGAAGTGGCAAGTACAGCTCTTGCCGCCAAGATTGCATCGACAACTCCCAATGCTGCTGCCGTCGCATCGCGCGAAGCTGGCGCGCATCATGGCCTAGCCATCATCGCCGATTGCATTGAAGACAATCAAGACAACGTTACTCGTTTTGCAATTTTAGGCGACGAAATGGTCGCTGCGACCGGCGACGACAAGACATCGCTAATGTTCCAAGTGCCCCACCAACCCGGCGCGCTGGCCGACGTTATGGTCATGTTTCGAGACAACAACTTAAACCTAACATGGATTGAATCATTCCCCGTTCCCGGCAAATCCAACGAGTACTTTTTCTTCGTGGAGTTGGAGGGACACGAATCGCAACCAAAAGTTCGAGCCGCTTTAAATTCACTTACCAAAACCGCTTTACGGATAGATTTTTTGGGTTCCTACCCAAAAGCCCGCAGCTAGAGCTCTGGCTCAATCGACGCAGACATGCTGCCTGTCGATTTCTTGCTATAGCGATCGAACCCAAAAGCACGGATCTGATCCCGCTTGAGTTCCGCATGCTCGAGAGTTGTCGTCGTGCATACAGCGCGACCGGTTCTATCCACTTCGTCCGCAATCTTGCGGCCGTGTGTCGGTGAAAGATAAAACAAGTTCTGCATCATCTCGATTACGTACTCGAAAGTATGCTCTGGGTCATCCCAGAGAACGACGTGATATCGGGGTTGCTTCTTGGTTTTCGGAGGAGTGTTCTTTGGTCGAACAGTAGGTTCTGCGACGGCAGAGTTGGATTCGGACATTTTTGTTTGCCTTGCGTGTTGGTTTCAGTGCGCAATGCCAGATAAAAGGAGTAAAAAGTAACGATAAAACCCGTAGCTCAGCCTGTCCTCAGGCAGACATCCCACATTGCAGCCTAGTGTGCTGAAATCATTACAACCAGCACACCAATCAAAGGCGCCACGACTCCGAACCATTGTAACCCCATACTGGGTAGTCTTTGCAAGAACAAATCTTACGAAAACTACAATCCGACCACATAGATTTTTCCTCAATCGATCGCTTCCATCAGAACAACCGTCAAAGTCAACTGGATTAGCTGTTCCAACTGCTGAGAATTGCGAATAATAGTGCTAACAGCGAGAAAGAAACGGAAATGACCTAGGCGGCCAATTGGGTAAACGCAAAAATTGCTTTCTGAGGCCTGAAAACCAAGCTAATCCATGGTGATTGCCGTCCGCTGGATGGTAAAGCCAAATTCAAAGTTCATGAAGGGAGCAGTGCAGGCGGTTCAATAAGGCTTCGATGCCAAGCCCGTTTTAATCCGCTAGGGAGGCTCGATTCCAATCGTGGCACAGATGGTCGAAGCGACGAAAGCGGACGCGCCGCTTCTAAGTTGGTGCTTAGATGACGATGGAGCACGCAGCCCGAACGATGAGTTTTGTCTAAAAAACTATTACCGCAGTATCCGGGCGAGCCAAATGCTACTCATTTACGATTTTGTGAACCGGCGGGCGCTGGCCCCGGGCCTGAATTCGCTTAATATGGCCCAAGGTTAGTGACTGGGTTTTTAGTGTGTGCCATTGGGCACTAGCCGCGATGCAATGCAACGCCACAGCGCCTCAGGATAAGCCCAAAATCTTACTTGGATCATTCAGCCTAGGCTGAAGTCTCACCAAGAATGTAGTGAACAAACTTGTTGATTTCCAATCCATTGGACTTGGCGTATTGGCCCACACTTTGCTTATCATCTTTTACAAATGCCTGGTCCAGCAAAACGCGTTCGGCAAAGAACTGCTTCAAGCGGCCTTCGACCATCTTGTCGACGATCGCTTCCGGCTTGCCTTCTTTAATCGCCAAGTCGCGTAGGGCGATGCGTTCTGCTGCGACAACCGCAGGGTCAAGCTCGCTTGAGGATAATGCAGCTGGGCGCATTGCTGCGATATGCATTGCGATATCTTTGGCTGCGGAGTCGTTGCTCCCCTTGAGAGAAAGCAGAACGCCTGAAACAGTCGTCGCATTGTGGCTGTAACCGCCACTTGCACCATCAATGCGTGCCATACGCCCTAAATCGAATCGTTCTCGAATTCGATTGAAGAGCTCGTCGCGCTGTTCGCCGACCGTCATTCCCGGCTTGGAAGGTGACGGTTGCTTAAGCAACTCTTCATGTGTTTTCACATCGCTCTTGGCAAGGGCTTCTGCGAAATCGTTTGCTAACTGAATGAACTCAGCATGACCTGCAACGGGCGCGCTCTCGCACTTCAATTCCACCATAGCGCCAGCGCTCTTGTCGCTGCCGGAAAAAAGTCCAAATCGCCCAAATGCCGTTTCTCGATCCGCTCGCTTTTCACCAAGCTTGATCCCTTTTTCCCGCAAAATCGCAATTGCCTTTTCTTCATCGCCGCCCCCTTCTACTAGCGCAGCTTTGCAATCCATCAGGGGCAAACCAGTTCTTTCGCGCAGTGCCTTGACTGCTGCAGCAGAGATTTCTGCCATTTCTAAAACTCTCCTAAAAACAATTGTCAACCGGAAATAGGTATATCGAAATTACAACGGACAATTAGGCCATGTCTTCAGCTTTTGCGACCATTTCACTGGTCGGGTCTGGCACATTGCCCATCGTCTTGAGCAGCTCTGGGTTCTCAGCTTTTCCAGCCAAAACGGCGTCAGCCAACTGCTTCATTATCAAATCGATCGAACGAATACCATCGTCATTACCTGGAATTGGCAAATCGATCTGTGTTGGATCGCAATCGGTATCGATCAAAGCAACTGTCGTGATGCCCAACGATTTGGCTTCTCGAACCGCGTTCTTTTCCTTCTTGGGGTCAACGATGACCAAGCACTCTGGTAGCCGGTTCAAGGATCGCAGACCATTCAAATTGCGATAAATTTTGCGGTACTCGCGGTTCAAAGACGATTGCATCTTTTTCGAGTATTCGTTGATCTTTTCGCTGTTCATGATGACTTCGAGTTCTTCCAGTCGACCCATTCGATCGCGAACGGTTCGGAAGTTCGTCAAAGCACCACCGAGCCAGCGCTCACTAACAAACGGCATTCCGCATCGGGTCGCCTCTCGCTGAATAACTTCCGAAGCCTGACGCTTGGTACCCACGAACAGCACGAGCGATCCGCCGTTGGCGACCTGATTGAGGTATTTCTTGGCTCGCAACATACCGCGAAGCGTTTCGCGAATGTCGATAATGTGAATCAGATTCTTACGCCCATAGATGTACGGTTCCATCTTGGGGTTCCAGCGACTCACTCTGTGTCCGAAGTGAGCACCAGCTTCAATCAGTTTTTGTACGATCTCGTTGGCCATGAGTTCTCCTCTATTTTGATACGTTCAAAGCAATGCTATCAATCGATTGGCCATCGATCATGCACAGGAATCAAGGCGGCGCTTCAGCGCGACTTGAAGTCCTTCTGCCTATTCAGAAACGCGGGTTTCCCTAATTGCATATCACTTGGAGAAGCCTCATTGGCCACCAAGGCCAAGCAAATGCTGTTTCAGGACGCGAAAGGGTACCGGTAAAGGGTGTTTGCCGTCAATCGAAAACCGGAAATTAACCCCTTTGACACCCCCCCAAGGGGTAATTCAGCGAAAATTCGGCTACCGAATGCAGGTTTAGTATCTTATGCACTCAATCGGTCGGTTTGCGGCGATACAGAAAAAGTCCGGCCTGAAATTAGTTGTCCCGATGCTTCAATTGGAAACATTCCGTCTTCGTTTCGCCAATGTCCGATCGCATCGTAATTCTCCAGACCGAAGCCCAAAGGGTCCATCTTGGTATGGCAATTCAAACACGCTGGCTGACTGCGGCGGAACTCCAAAATTTGACGTAGTGACTTCGCCTCTCCTTCTTCGACCGAGTTTTCCAGCGGTGGAATATTTGGGGGGTGGCGGTGGTGCTCCCAAAATGCGACCGGCAACAAACATTACCTCGCCGAGGAACACTGGTCCGAGTAGGGTCCGCTTGCAACATCAAAAACGCAGCCGAAGTTAAAATGCCTCCGCGTCTCCGATCGGATAGCATAACTCGCCTGAATTCTTCCCCTGTCACCCCGTTGATACCATAGTGTTTGGCCAGTCGTTCATCCAGGTAAGTGTACTCTTCAGCGGACTATGCCGCTGCCACACAGTTCGAAGAGCGCAACACGATTATCAACCCCTTGGGTGGAACTTTTGGTGGATCTTCTTGAGTTTACTGTTTTCAACATGTGTGTAAATCTGTGTCGTTTGAATGCTGGCGTGCCCCAGCATTTCTTGGATCAAACGCAAATCGGCACCACCTGCTAATAAATGCGTTGCAAACGAATGCCGCAATGTGTGAGGGCTCACCTCGGAATCGATCCCGGCTCGGAGTGCAAAACGCTTGATCATTTCCCAAATAGCTTCGCGTCGCAATCGCTGGCCGGTTCGCGAAAGTATCAACCACGGTGAGTGAGCCAAGTCTCGGTTGGCCGCCAGGATGGGCCGATACTCCGCAAGATACAGCTCGATGGCTTCCACGGCGCGTTCTCCCAGCGGCACCATGCGTTGCTTGCTCCCTTTGCCCTCTGCCAAGCAATAACCGTCCTTCAAGTTGACATTTGCGACCAAGAGATTGCTGATTTCAGAGACTCGGCAGCCTGTCGCGTACATTAGTTCCAAAATCGCGCGGTCGCGAATCCAATGCTGGTCGAATTTCTGTGGTGCCGCCAGAAAGCGATCGACTTGTGCAATGCTCAAAACCTTGGGAACTCGCTGCCAGATTTTGGGGGTGGTCAGTAATTCGGCTGGATTGTCCGCGATGGCGCTCTCAAGCTGCAGAAACTTGTAAAACATGCGAATCGCCACAATATGCCTGGAAATCGAAGTTGCGGCTAGTTTTTTGTCCTTAAGAAAAGCAGCAAAGTCGGTCAAATCGGCGATTCCCAAAACTGTGGGGGAGCGACCATCGAGCCATTCTTTCATATGCTCTAAGTCGCGGCGATACGCTTGTACGGTATTTTCTGCCAAATGGCACTCGCTCCGTAAATAGACCGTGTACCGTTCGATCCAACCCGCCATCGTTTCAAATGGCTTTGAGGGTTCGGTGACCGCTTGTTTGAGTTTCTTTAGCTTGCTAATGGCCATTATTCACAAATCCACTCCCAATAGTCGATCTAACGAAATAGGATTGCCTGGTTCAAACGCCATGTGCTACTTACTTTATTGAGCCGCAGACGCTAGCCTGGATGTTGCACGCGATCTTTAGAAATCAGCCATTGGGCGCTAGCCCCGGTTTATAAAATCAGACCACTGCGCGGCTTTTTTTGATCCAATCGTACACTTTGAAAAAATTTGCATAAGTAAATAATCCGGATTACGACTTTCTATTGTAGTGGCTTTGGGGGGAAAAGTAGAATGAAGATATTGGTTGTCGGTGGAGCAGGATATGTTGGCTCGCACTCAGTAAAGTTACTTCGGTCGCTCGGGCATACGGTTTGGGTTTACGACAATCTTTCCCGCGGCCATCGGGAAAGCGTCCCAAAAGACATTCTCATTGAGGGCAATCTCTCAGATCGTGCGTTGCTCATGCGGGTCATGCAGGAAAAAGAGATCGAAGCCGTCATGCACTTTGCGGCCTATGCGCTGGTCGGCGAATCTGTACAGCATCCCGCCATGTACTACCAAAATAATGTTACGGCGACGTTCGAACTGCTCGAAGCCATGCGGGCCGCAGGTGTATGGCGATTTGTTTTCTCAAGTACGACCGCGACCTACGGCCAGCCAGATAAAATGCCGATTTCCGAGGATACGCCTCAGAATCCGATCAACCCATACGGCTTTACCAAGCTCGTCGTAGAACACGCACTTTCCGACTATGCACATGCCTACGGATTCGGAGTCGCAGCCCTACGCTACTTCAACGCATCTGGCGCATCCGCAGATGGAACCATCGGTGAAGACCACGATCCGGAAAGCCACCTCATTCCAATCGTGTTGCAAGTCGCACTAGGGCAACGCCAAAGCATCTCGGTCTTTGGTAA
>CAMDKL010000051.1 GCA_945900945.1 Pirellula staleyi DSM 6068 | reverse complement strand
CTGGACGCACGGCGAAATCCAGTGCCGATCGGCGTGTCGGGTGAACTCTACATTGGCGGGGCTGGTTTGGCACGCGGCTATCTGAACCGTCCAGAACTGACGGCTGAGAAGTTCGTCGCGAATCCATTCTCCGACAATTCCGATGCACGGCTGTATCGGACGGGTGACCTGGTACGCTGGCGGGCCGACGGGAACCTGGAATTCCTGGGCCGCATGGATGATCAGGTCAAACTGAGAGGTTTTCGCATCGAGCTGGGCGAGATAGAAGCGGTCCTCAACGAACATCCGGACGTTTCTCAGAGCGTGGTCCTCCTCCGCGAGGATCGGCTCGACGACAAGCGGCTGGTGGCTTACTGTGTTCCCGCATCGGGTATCCAACTCAATGCCACCGAACTGAGAAACCATCTTCGGAACCGTCTGCCAGACTACATGCTACCCGCAGCGTATGTCGAGATAGAGAAATTTCCGCTCACATCTAGTGGCAAGCTCGACCGTCGGGCTCTACCAGCCCCAAGCGATTCACGGCCGGGACTAGACACAGGCTATGTAGGACCTCGCAACCCCATTGAGCAGCAACTCGCCTCCATCTGGAGTGATGTGCTCGGTATCGAAGAGATCGGTATCCATGACAACTTCTTCGCTCTCGGCGGTCACTCCCTGCTGGCCGTTCAATTGTTCGCGCGTATCGAGAAATCATTTGGTCGGAGGTTGCCATTGGCGGTTCTGTTCCAGCACGGCACGATCGATCACTTGGCGAAGCTTCTTGCTGAGACACATCCTGAGACGGAAATCGCCACAGTTTTGCCTTTGCAGCTCGACTGCGACGGGCGTCCATTGTTCATGATGCCGTCGATCGGAGGTGGGGCGCTGGTCTCCCGAGCGTTGTTTGACTGTCTAAGTGGACGTTTTCCAATCTTCGGAATTCAGCTGGCATTGGCCCCCCAAAACCTGGAGCAGTTCAAGGACTTCCGCACGACCGCTGGTTGTTTGGTCACGGCTTTGCGAAGATTTCAGCCACACGGTCCGTATGCTCTTGCAGGATTCTCTTATGGGGGAATGATGGCCTTCGAAGTTGCTTGCTTGCTCAACGAATTGGGAGAAAAAGTGGATTTATTGGTGGTGATCGACACAGGGCCGGACTTCAGTGATCGCAAACCGCGTTTGAGTGATCATTTGTTTAAGTTATCCCGAATCGCAGCGAATCTACCGTCTTGGCTACGAGAGGAATGGCAAGAGTTTTCAGCCAGTAAATTTACCGAGAGGATCGTGCGCAAATATCGGCGATTCCGTCGCTTGCTGGCATCGCGAGGGCAAGCCAAAATTGAAATCGACGACGTATTTGATTTAGGCCACATACCGTCACAGAACCAAGAAGTCATGAAGGCGCTTTTTACTGGCTTTCAAGACTACATACCGCGTCCTTACTCGGGAAATTTGACGCTCATTCGCACACAGACGCGTCCGCTTCTGAGCGGATGCTCGCATGATCTCGGCTGGGGCCGATTCGTAAGTACTTTGGACATACGAACAATCCAAGGGAACCACGAAACGATCCTACATCCACCGAATGTCGTCGAACTAGCCAAGCAACTAACGCAGTTGATGGCTAAAGTCCGCGACGATTAGAATTCCCAAGATCGTTGATTTTCACGACGCTAAGGCTTGCTCAAACCAAGGAGGAGCTCATTGAATCAAGCTAACCCCGAGCGGTTTGTTCCAAAGTAAGGTGTGAGCAATCGACGACAGAAACCAGCCTACGACGAAAATTGCCGGTATCCAGCTCATGATCCAGGTTCGATTTAAGCGAATTGCCCCCTCGGTAGCTTGGTTCAACTTTACAATGTCATCAAATGCTTCCCGACTGCATTTTTTAATAAATGCCTTTAGTATCACTTGCCTTAGTGGCGGATAGGCTACAATGGCTCCGGCGTCAATTTCTCGTGTCGCATTTCCCTGCCGCGTTTGATCGATTGGCCTGGGTCCCACCCCGCGATCGATTGCATTGCATTTCCTAGTTCTCTGACCTCCCCGGTTGGAACTGTTAATGAGTTTTAATCCTTCCGTGCATTTCAAAAGCTTTTTGATCCTGATTTCAGTCGTGGCTGCGCCTCAAATAGCCACTGCAGACGTTTCAGTCCACGAGGAGCGACTGGCGAAAGGGGCAGCAATTTACCGAGCTAAATGTGCATCATGCCATGGCGAAAAAGGGGAGGGTGGCACGAAACAATATTCCGAACCTCTTGCTGGCGATGCAAGCCGAACGGAGCTTGTGCAACTGATTTCTGACACGATGCCTGAGGAAGATCCCGGAACTTGTGTTGGCGAGGATGCGGAAGCGGTAGCTGCCTTCGTGTTTGAACATTTCTATAGTGCTGCAGCTCAAATACGCAATCGGCCCCCCCGAGTCGGACTCGCTCGCTTGACTGGTCCACAACTAAGACAGAGTCTGGCTGATTTGTACTCTCATTTTCGCGGCACCCCCCAAGTAACTGAAAAACGAGGTGTGAAAGCCATTTATTTCGATGGCCCAAGTTGGAAAAACGAGAAAAAAAAGATCGAGCGAGTTGACCCTGTCATCCAATTTGATTTTGGTCATAACTCGCCAGGTGACGGCATCGATCCTAAAGCCTTTTACATTTACTGGGAGGGTGGCGTGCTAGCAAACGTTACTGGTCGATACGAAATCATCGTTCGAAGCACCTGTTCCTTCGTGATGGATTTTGGCAAGATCGGTCGCGAACTGATAAATAACCACGTGCAGTCGGGCGACAAAACCGAGTTTCGCCGAACAGTAACGTTAACCACGGGTCGCGTTTACCCGTTCAAAATTGATTTCATTCAACGAGAACGAAAGACCGAAAAGCCTCCCGCCAGCATATCGTTGTCGTGGATACCCCCCGGCGGCACTGAACAACTAATTCCGAAAAGGAACCTAATCAGTGATGTAGCCACGCCCACGTTTTCACTCGAACTTGAGTTGCCTCCAGATGACCGTAGCTATGGCTTTGAACGTGGAGTCGCGATCAATCGCCAGTGGGACGAGTCGACAACTGCAGCAAGTATCGAGTTTGCTCAAGCAGCATCGGACGAACTTTGGCCAGAGTATCGAAAGAAACATAAGCAGGACTCAAACGAAAATCGAGGTCAGCTTCGTGCATTCTTGACCGAGATTGTAGAGATAGCCTTTCGTGCCCCGTTGGATGAAGAACTTAAACAGAGGTATATCGATCATCAAGTCGATACTGCGGACGATGACGCGGAAGCTATTCAACGTTCGTTGCTCGTTTCACTGAAGTCTCCGAGGTTTCTCTATCCATTAGCCGATCAAAATCAATCGCTTTCCACCCGTCAATTGAACCGTTTGACTTTGACTCTTTTCGATTCCTTGCCAACCGACGACTGGCTTATCAAGAAAATTCGCAAAAACGAACTAGAGCAGGTGGACACGATTCGGAGCATGGCTCGTGAGTTTGTTAAGGATTTTCGAACACGAGCCAAGTTGCATGACATGCTCCTGGAGTGGCTAAACGTCAAACGCTTTGATGAGATCATTAAAGACGAGAACCTGTTCGCAGGATTCGATCGTTTGATCGTCTGTGATCTTCGCGATTCTTTCGAGGTTTTCCTCAATACAGTTGTCGAAAGCGAAACCAGCGACTACCGTCAACTTTTCCTTGCCGATTGGACCTTTACGACTGATCGATTAGCCAAGTTCTACGGTGATTCTTGGCAGCCACTGGAAAAAGAACTGCCAAAAACAGAACCGATTGCCACGGAACCTATTGAAGTGGAACCTGTTTCCACAGCACCGACAGCCACAGCACCGACAGCCACAGCACCGACAGCCACAGCACCTGTTACGACGGAACCGCCAAAGGCAAAATCCGTTGAGAAAAAACCGTTGGAGACTGCGAATACTTCTTTGCCTGAATTGCGACGCAGCGTTAGCGATTCGCAACTGCGTTTCGGTGTGCTTTCACATCCGTACTTGATGAGTGGCTTGTCCTATCATGACGCGACCTCTCCAATTCACCGTGGTGTGTTTCTCATTCGATACATACTAGGCCGAACGCTTCGGCCACCCAATGAAGCGTTTACGCCGCTAAGTCCTGATCTTCACCCGGATCTGACGACGCGAGAAAGGGTATCGCTGCAAACTAGTCCGGACCATTGTCAAGTTTGTCATACCAAGATCAATGGATTAGGATTTGCCTTAGAAAATTTCGATGCCGTAGGCAAATTTCGCGATCAGGAAAGGACGAAAACGCTTGATTCGACTGGAAAATACGTCGATCGCAATGGCGCGGAATTTTCTTTCAGCGGCCCCCGTGAACTTGCCGATTATATTGTTTCAAGCGAGGATGCTCATAGGGCCTTTGTCACTAGGGCGTTCCAGCACTTCGTCAAGCAACCCGCTGCAGCCTTTGGGACAGGCACACTGGATGAGTTGACGGACAAATTTCGAAAAAACAATTTTAACATTAACGAATTGATCGTAGAAATTGCCGTCATTGCGGCGACCCGCGATCCGTCATTAAGCAAATAGGATTTTCATATGCACCCCACGGTATCACGTCGCGATTTTTTGCTGAAGACCGGCATCAGTGCAGCCGCTGCCAATTTCATGCTCAGCCTACCGAGCCTAGGATGGGCATCAGCGTCCGGGGATCGCAAACAGAGACTCGTGTTTATTTTTAGCCCAAACGGAGTCATCCCGGATCACTTCTGGCCTGAAAAAACAGGAACCGAATTCGACCTGAAACGCATCTTGGCTCCTTTATCGGATTTCCAGAGTCAGATGATGACGCTGCATGGTGTTTGTAATCGTATCAAGGGAGACGGCGATGGACACATGCGTGGGATCGGATGCTTACTGACCGGGATCGAGTTATTCCCCGGCGACGTACAAGGTGGTTCCGACACGCCTGCCGGATGGTCGATGGGCATTTCGGTAGATCAGCATCTAAAGAATAAACTACAATCCAATCCAAACACTCAGACGCGGTTTGGTTCGCTCGAATTTGGAGTGATGGTTCCTGATCGCGCAGACACATGGACGAGAATGTCCTATGCCGGTCCAAACCAACCAGTTGCTCCTATCGACAATCCATATCAGATGTTCGATAAGTTGTATGGGCAAACCAAGAACCGTATGATGCTTGCCAGTGTTCTCGATGATTTGACCGAGGACTTTCACAAAGTGGAGCAGATGATCAGCGTTGAGGATCGTCGCATGTTGCATGACCACGTCAGCATGGTTCGAGAAATTGAAAAGGAGCTGCAAGCCGAGATGGAATTGCAGTCTAGAAAAGGAGACGTTGGTCACGCAATCCCAAAACTGGCGCCTAACGTCGAAGAGCAGAATGACAACATCCCTCAAATCACCCGAATGCAAATGGATTTGATGGTCAACAGTTTCGCGGCCGACTTTGCCCGCATTGCATCGTTCCAAATTACCAACAGTGTTGGGTCACCGAAAATGAAATGGCTGGGTATCGACGAGGGTCATCATCAGCTTTCGCACGAGCCAGACACGAACGAGCCCGCCTACGAAAAATTAATTAAGATCAACACATGGTACTGCGAACAGGTTGCTTATCTAGCAAAGCGATTGGCTGAAACACCTGAGCCAGGAGGCGATGGGTCGATGTTGGATAACACGACATTGGTCTGGACCAACGAATTGGGCAAAGGCAATTCGCACACCCGTGACAACATTCCTTTTGTGTTGGTCGGTGGTGGGTTAGGGTTCAAGATGGGGCAGGCACTCGATTTCAAGAAAGTGCCGCACAATCGGCTATTGCTTAGTTTCTGTGAGGCGATGGGGCATCCTGAAAAGTCGTTTGGCAATCCTGATTTCTGTTCGGACGGACCTCTCACTGGCTTGGTTTAGCGAGTGTCGCTCTAATGGTCTGCGCACGGTCATACAGAACAAGGCTCTGTTGGGGCACAACCCATAGCACTAGTGCGTCTTCATGCCTAAAAAATAGGGTTGGGCACAAAGAGTAGCTCGGCACTCCGTGCCGAGAAAACGGCACGGAGTGCCGTTCTACACTGGTTGACCAGACCAACGAATTGGGCAAAGGCAATTCGCACACCCGGGACAACATCTGTTTTGTGTTGGTTGGTGGTGGGTTAGGCGTCAAAATGGGCAGGCGCTCTGCCGAGTCCTTGAGCGACGATGAAAAAGCTTCCATCAATTCAGTATCTCGTTTGACTTTTTATCCTTCAATTCGTCCCACCAGAGGTCGGCAAAGTACCAATCTCGATCAGCGCCACCTTTGAGCGTATCATAAGTGGTGTAACCTTCGATTAGGAGGTCGTCGCCTGCTCCGCCGGCGATATCATCTTTTTCAACGCCGCCGATGAGGACATTGCGACTGTCGGTCCCCTTGAGATCGTCGTTGCCTTAAGCACGGTGAAATTGTTGTTCTTCGTTGGAACCGAAGATCCCCTGCTCAATTCCCTTTCGTTACATGCCTCCGGCTTCATGCTGGAGGTTATGACCGTACGAGTCTGGAGGCGGTAGGGTAACGATCCCCCGAGTAAACTCGGAGGCATTCAAGGACGCCCAATGGCTAATTCCTTTCGTACTTTCAGGTCTAGAATCATCTCTGTCTCCTCAAAATGTAAAACTCCTCAAAATGTGAAAATTCTCAGTCAATATCAGGTTCAGAATACAGAACAGAAGCGTAGGAGGCGAAGCACGAATGACAGATGTTGGCGAGACGGAACAAACAGAACGCTTGGTCGAACTGGCCGCGCAGCGCGATGCGGTATCAGTCCATACGCTGTTTGCGATCCATCGGGCTTACTTGCACCGCGTGATCGACTTGCGGCGTTTCTTGGACCAGCGTCCAATTCGAGCTCGCCGTGCCGGATGGGTCGATAGGCTAGCCAAGTGGTCGCAACGAAACGTTGCAACTTCACGGGCAATAGTGGCCGCACGTTTTTTCCCGATGGAAAAACCTTTGCAACTGCCGAAGGTCATCTGGGAGCAAAACCCAATGAATGGATTGGCGACGATGTCGTGCGCACCTGGGATTTGCAATCGGGTGAACTGCGGGGAACAATGCAGCGGCACGGGGACTTGATTCAGTCTTTGGCGATTTCATCCGATGGGAAACTAGTGGCCACTGGGAGTTCTGACGGAACAGCAATCGTCTGGGATATTTCTGTGAACCAATTGAAATATCGACATTCGCACGAAAATGCAACTGATGACCCTATCCACCGGCTGTCGCGATTATCGTGAATTTAACTTTGTGCCAGATGATAGCTCATTGATAGTCGGTGGAATGAATTGGCTTGATCAAGGTGAAATCGTCGTCTGGAATGCCACTAAGGATAGGGACTAATATTTAGGGAAGGCAAGGAATTAGGGTTACAAAAATTAGCTGGAACGCGGTTGCGATCGGCTTTCATTCAGCCATCGGGGCATCGTTGCTTCCAAACTCTATGCAATGATGTCGTGGACAACGTTGCCGTGAACGTCGGTGAGGCGGAAGTCGCGACCGGCGTAACGATGTGTCAGCTTGGTGTGATCGAATCCTAACAAATGCAAAATGGTCGCGTGGAGGTCATGCACATGGACCTTGTTCTCCACTGCCTGGAAGCCAAACTCGTCGGTCGCGCCATGAATATGCCCACCCTTAACACCTCCGCCTGCCAGCCACATGGTGAATCCATGGTGATTGTGGTCACGACCGCTATTGGTTCCCGCATTGGCACCTGGTTTAGGAAGCTCCACAGTAGGCGTTCGACCAAATTCTCCACCCCAAACTACAAGCGTACTATCCAAGAGCCCGAGTTGCTTGAGGTCGCGTAACAACGCACCGATGGCTTGCGAGCATTCCCCAGCTAGCTTGCGATGGTTCTCTTCGATTTTGTCGTGGCTATCCCAAGGTTGCCCTTGACCATGCCACAACTGAATATAGCGAACGCCTCGCTCTACCAGACGACGCGCAATGAGTATTTGTTTGGCTTGCACTGAATCTCCATACATCTCGCGAATCGACTTAGTCTCACGACTGATATCGAATGCCTCACTGGCTTCCATTTGCATGCGATAGGCTAACTCGAAGCTTTGCAAACGGGCTTCCAATTCCGCGTCTTGCTGACGGGCGTCTTGGTGCTGGCGATTGAGCGTTTGAAGCAGATCCAACTGGCGACGTTGCTCGTCTCGGCTGATGCCAGAGGCGTTGCGAATATTTGCGATGAGCTTTTCGATCCCTTGGTTTTTGGTGTTGACGTACGTACCTTGAAACGCACCCGGTAAAAAACCGGATTGCCAGTTTTCGGATCCTTTGATGGGATATCCACCAGGACTCATCACGATGAAGCCAGGCAAGTTTTGATTCTCGCTACCGAGTCCATAGGTTATCCATGAGCCAACGGAGGGTCGCACGAGCGTGGCATCGCCGCAATTCATGAGCATGAGCGACGGTTCATGATTTGGCACGTTGGCGTGCATGGAGCGGACGACACATACCTCGTCAATCATCTCGCCGACGTGAGAAAAAAGTTCGCTGACTTCGATCCCGCTTTGTCCGTATTTTTGGAACTTGAATGGAGAACGATATGCTGTCCCAGTCTCTCTCTCGGTTCTCAAGTTGTTCGGAACTGGTTGACCATGGAACTTATCGAGTGCTGGTTTCGGATCGAACGTGTCGACTTGCGATGGCCCTCCGTTCATAAACAAATGAATGACGGCTTTTGCCTTGGCTACAAATTGCGGTTGTTTTGGAAACATCGGATTGGGGTGTGGCTGACCAACAGCCATTGCCGTATCCGCGTGCAACGGAGAAGATTCATCTGACAACATACTGGCCATTGCGAGCGAACCAAAGCCGATGCCGCTTCGTCGCAAAAACTCGCGTCGACTAGACGGCATCGCCGCCAAAGAGCGTATCATCATTTGGGAATCGAGTTGAAAGTTCATGGCTAGCTTCGTTGGTTAGCTTCGTCGGTTAGTCTACAAAGGTAAATTCATTACTTAATAGCAGTACTTGAGACAATTCAACCCAAGTTGGCAGCGAATCGCTGTTGGATTCTGGGGCTGGGTCGACACTACGGTCGGCTTGGATGAAGTCGATGGCCAGCCTAAGTTCTTGGTCGCTGGGATTGCGTGCCAATATCCTTCGGTATAGTGATTTGACTCTCTCGAATTGCGAATCTATCGACGCTGACTCAGTCGCCAAGATCTCGGCTAATCCGATAACGAACTTTGAATTGATCAAGTAAAGAGCTTGTTGAGGAACCGTGGTACGAGCGCGCGTTGCTTGGCTGGCATCGGGGCTTGGCAAGTCAAAGCTCGCAAGCAGGCCAGGGATATCTTCTCGATCCACGTAGGCGTAAAGCCCTCTTCGAACGGCATCTTCATGAATCATCACCGAGCGACCGCCAATAGTGCGATCGAGCTTATCGGTCGTTGAGAGTAAACGATCTCTCAGCGGTTCAAACTCCAGTCTTCGCCGTGGCATGTGCCAAAGAAGGCGATTCTCCGGATCGATCGATTGGCCTTGCGAGTGAACTTGGCTAGATTGCTGCCACGTTGAGGACATCATGATTCGTTTTTGAAGACTTTTGATGGACCAACCGTCCTTTACAAACTCGCGAGCGACATAGTCCAATAGCTCTGGATGAGAGGGAGTTTCTCCACGCGCACCAAAGTCACTCGCAGTCGAAACCAATCCAACACCAAAATGATGCTGCCATATCCGATTTACAATGACACGCGGCGTGAGTGGATTGATGGGACTCGCAATCGCTTGCGCCAGTTCCAATCGCCCGCTCCCTTGAGTGAACGGCTTGCCACCATCTACATGGGACAGCAACTGGAGAAATCGGCGAGGAACTTGATCGCCGCGATTCCCTGGCTGGCCTCGGCGGAAGATGACGGGATCGTAAAGCGCTGGCTTGTCCACGAGCACCATCCCGCGTGCAGGAGCGCCATGATGACTCGCTTCGACTCCCTTCACTTTGCCGAGTTGCACATTGTATTCGTTGCGCTCTCCTTGATCCAAGTTGGCTATCATTTGCTCGCTCGTGAGCGAAGTGGGATTGTCCCGAGCCAAGAGGGCCAAACGCAGTGTTTCCTCGTTATCATCTGGCAAACGTGTCGAAGCATCCTCTTTCTTCTCGAGGGCTTTCCATTGTGCGTAGATCTCCTCAATCTTTTTCCCGACAATTTGTGCCGCCTCGGTAGCGGACTCAGGCGCGATCGATTGAAGAGTAGCCACAATCGTTGGATGAAGCCCTGCGAAAGTGTCCTCCTTGAGTAACTGAGTTATTTGTTCCTTGAAATTATCTGCCGGCAAAGCATTGATCCGAACAATCGCACCCCAAATTGGGTGTTCTTTGGTGGTCGGATCCGCCATGAATTCTTGCCAACGAGAGTAAACTCGCGCTCGCAATACACCTCGCTCTCCACTCCTCTTGGCACGTCTACCACTGGATTGCGAATCGGTCTTGGTCAATTGCGCCAGGTAGTCTGCCAGTCGCGTCCGAAGCTCATCTTCGGTGGATACTCTCTTTTTTTCCAGCCAAGCGTCGACTTCTTTCTGCTTGATGGCCTTGGCTGCTAGAAACTCCTCGTAACCGAGCGTGGCTGTCGGATCTCCTAAGAGTGGTAACTCCTCAGGTTCTTGGGAGCTTGCAAAGACACCGTAAAGGGAGTAGTAGTCTGCCGTTGGCAATGGATCATACTTGTGATCATGACAGCGCGCACAAGCGACGCTGGTTCCAAGAAAAGCTCGAGTCACGACGTCGATTTGATCGTCGATAATGTCATTGGGATTCCCCATGAACTTGCGTCCTACGGTTAGAAAACCGAGCGCCGCTAGATTTTGCACGTCGTGTCCTGTCAGTTGCAAGTGATCGGCAGCCAATTGCTCGACGATGAACTGATTAAAGGGCTTATCATCGTTGAGGGCACGGATGACGTAGTCGCGATACGTAAAGGCGTAGGGATAGCGAGTGTCCCGACTTCCAGCTTGGTAGCCCGTTGTCTCTGCAAATCGAGCAACGTCCAACCAGTGGCGCGCCCATCGCTCTCCATAGTGGCGACTCTCAAGCAATCGATCGACAAGTTTCTCGAACGCATTGGGCGACTGGTCGGCGACAAAAGCTTCTACCTCTTCGTACGTTGGAGGTAGCCCGGTCACCATGAAGTGTGCTCGCAACATCAGAGTTCGACGATCCGCGATCGGATTCGGTTTGAGTCCCTTCGGTTCCAGCTTGGAAAGTATAAAGCGATCGATGGCCTGTTGAGGCCACTCTGTGTCATTAACGGGTGGAGGCATGTGCTCTCCCATAGGCCGATAAGCCCAATGAGACTCGCGAATCTCATCGATACGTTGCGCGGGAGGTAACGACATGGCAGCCGTCGAATCTTTGTCTTTCGGCCAGAAAGCACCCGATCGAACCCATTCCACGATCGTAGCGATCTCTTGCTCCTCTAATTTCCCGTCCGGGGGCATTTTCAGTTTGCTGTCCTGATAGTGAACGGCGCGGATGAGCAGGCTCTTGTCCGTTTCGCCAGCAACGAACGCGGGGCCAGTGCTGCCACCTTTCGTTGCGGCGGTCTGAAGATCCAGTCGTAATTCTCCCGACTGCTCTTCCGGACCGTGGCATTCAATGCAATGTTTGATGAAGAGGGGGCGAACTTTTACCTCGAAAAATCGTTCTGAATCAGACGACTCCTGGGCACCAACGTTAGCGATCGGCAGCGAAACAAAGACCATACAAACGACCCATACGAACGCTGGTGAGCGGGACAGGCATCTAGAGACCGAGTCGGAATTTGTCGATTCGAACGGCACAGCGAAATCCTTCCTTCACCCTGGGTGAAAGGGCATATCAACAGGAAAAAGTTAAATTTTTGGCGAACTTCGCTAGGCGGGAATACGGTAAAGGTTAAACAAAAATCTGCAAAAAGCAATGATTGTCAAATGACAAACTGGACTCAACACGTCAACATCGCGGAAACAGAGGCCGAACTGGCGTAGCTTCGGAAAAGCGTCGTAAAGGGACTCCGTTTGGAGGGCTACAATGGCAAGAGCAGACGGCAGACAAACTCGGCCTTGAGTCCTCAATGCGGCCAGAGGTCGCCCTAAGATAGATAGGTAGAATGTCCCCTTTGTGCAAGACCGAGTGAGTGTCCAACCCTTATAGATGCTATCCGCGATTCTGCAGGACGGTCTCATCTTCGCCGCTTATGAATAGTCCAACCACGACAATCCAATCACCATCGATGCGAAAGTAAAGCACGGCAGTAAACCGCTTCAGTCGGCACGGACGGTATCCGGTATGGTTGGCCGCGAATAGATCTGGAGCCTGTTTAATACGCTCAAGTACATTATAAAATTCGGATTCAAATTGGTCGCCGAGTCCAATCGAAATCCTGTCAAACCATTCTATTCCGCGTAGAAGATCCGCTTCGGTTTCGGCGGTGAGTTTCGGTTTCGGCGGTGAGTTTCGGTTTCGGCGGTGAGTTTCGCATTCATCGACCGCGTGCAATCCGAATACGTTCTCGAAACGCGTCCTCAGTTAAAGCGGTAGACGGATCCGCCTTGTATTCGACCCAGCGACGATCGAGTTCCGCTTGCTGCGCTGCGGAAAGTTCCGTTCCAACGTCCTTCGGCAATCGATCCCAAATCGCTTGCACAACTTGAAGTTGGTCGCTTGGCGGCAACGCGGAAATGTCTTTGATTACCTGTTCTAACGTCATGGCTTTTCCTCCAAACCCATAGTATACCAGCCACGCGTTCGGCAGCAAATGGCGACACGAAATCGACTACAGGGCGAAAACAAAGGGAACATTCTACTTTACTGGCATCGCTTCGGAAAAGCGTCGCACGAGGGACTCCGTTTAAAGGGCTACAATGACAAGAGCAGACGGTAATCAAACGTGGACTGGAGTCCTCAATGCGGCCAAAAGTTCGCCCAAAGGTGCGAAAAGTAGAATGTCCCCTTTGTGCAGGACCTCCCCTTTGTGCAGGACCCTTTGTGCAAGAACGGTTCCGAAAACTCGGCTTCGCCGGAAAGGTAGACATTGAATTGACAACGATTTGCGCCCTCTTCATACTTCTGACATCGCAATAGATTGCTTGAGTAGGCGTTGAAGACTCTAAATTTGCCTTTTCGTATTTTATGCTAACTGGAGTAATGTCCATATTCACCCAGATGATTTTTTTGCGCAGCGCAGTTCTGCTCGCCATGACGAGTCTACTAGTTTTGCCCCAGTGGACATACTCGCAAGATGCGAAATTAAGTTACCAGCCGAAATCCGGACTGGAACTGGCCTACCAGGTAAACATTGCCGTCGAAGATGGCGACGATATCGTCAAGTTCGATGGCGTCATTCGCTACACGGTGACTGCAGCTAACACCGACTCGTTCAGTCTTGCCTACCGTGGTGGACTGACCGAGATGAAACAGGCCAAGCCTGGCGAAAGAGGGAGTCAGCCAGGCTTCGGACTGCGAGGCTTCGGACAGGACGGATTCGGCGGCCCTCGTGCTTTGACATTTCCTGCTGGACCATTCGGTCCGTTCGCGAAAACCACTTTTGCGGGCAAGACACTTACCATGAACAAAATCACACTTAAACCCAATGGGGAAGTGGCGGCAATGGAAGGGGATTCTCACTTGCCCTACTTGCTGGGTAACGTTTCACTTCTCCCTTTCGAAATGCTTCCAAACGATAACAATCGTGCTTGGCGGCATAACGCCAAATTGTCTGTCGTCGAGAAAAGCAACCGTGGTTATCCCTTTGGGCCACGGGGCCCGGGAAGCCCGTTTGGACAACCCGACGAAAAGCAACAGGCTGCGACTGAATTCACGGACTATGCGATCCAGACCGAAGACACGGAGCGGATCGTTTTGAAAAAAAATTACCAATTCAATAAACCGAAAGTGGTTGACGATCCCTCCATGGACATCACAGGCGAAGGAATATGGACCTTCAACTTGCGAGATCATCTACCCGAAGCAATTGATTTCAAGCAGAAGCTGACCATCGTCGACGGAAACACGCAAACGGCATTCCCAATTTCGATTCGGTACCAGCGACTGTCCGCAGACGCAATCGCCAAATTAGAATTGGATGCACAGCAAAAAAGGGACGAAGTCAACAAAAAACAGGCCGAGGACAAGCAACGGGCAGAAGCACCTCTGACCGCTTTAGAAAAAAACGATTCGATGCAGTCATTGTCTTCGACCAACACCGGCAAGCTGACCGAAGCATTGGATTTCCTACGTCGCAAGACGCCAACGGAACCTGATTTGGACGTGGCCGCAGCGGTTGAAAAGCTCCTTAAGCATTCCAACTCCAAGATTCAGGAAGCGGCCCGCGCGGCTTTGGTGAATTGGTCACCTGAGTTTGGGCTTCGACAAAAGCTGAACGCCGCCTATGGTAGCCACATGCCCGTCGAGTCCACCGAGCGATTCATCGAGTCCAATACCCCTCTGTACGTTGGACAGATACTTCAGTTTCAGCAATCTCAAGGTCCTTGGTACGCGGGCGAAGTTGTCGAGTTGATCGCGGACGGAAAGATCAAGGTCCTGAAGCGTGGCCCGTTCCGCCAGGAACACATTTTAACACGGCGCAATTTGCAACTCGCACCCGATGGGTTGGATCAACCCCGCCAGTCCGCTAAAGTCACAAAGATCGGTCCACGAACCTGGACCAGCGTTTCGGATGGCACGAAAATCGAAGCGGTCTACCTCGGTTTTGACGATGGCAAGGTAAAGATGAGACGAGCCGACGGTAAGGAGTTTACCGTTCCTCTAGAACGATTCAGCAAAGGGGACCAGGACTATGTCAAGCAACAACTCGGCTCCAATAATGATGATCCGTTCGCTCCATGATCTCGCTTTTGATGGTAACGATATGCGCCTAGTTTGGTATGGCGCTCCGGATTTTGATTGGCATCCTGCAAGCTGGCCGGATGTGCAACTACTCAATCAGTGTAAGCTGACTTTTTCCAGAGCTAGCGGACCTGGCGGTCAGCATCGAAACAAGGTCGAGACGAGCGTACAGATTGAATATATCCCAGCCTGCATCATCGCTTCTGCGAGCGAGTGTCGAACTCAAAAAGAGAATCGGAAAGTCGCCGTGCAGCGATTGCGATGCAAGCTCGCGGTCGAGCTTCGCCCAACGCGGAACCCGATATCGACAGCCGCGATATCGACAGCCTTGGCCGCTAAAATGCAGATGGGATCCGCAACATGGAAACAGTATTGTCGAAACAGACGAATCGATGTATCGGAAACAAATAGCGATTGGCCGGCGATTCTCGCCGAAATTGTCGGGTTCCTGTCCATATCCGACTGGAATGTAAGCGACGTCGCCGTGGTTCTTGGCACAAGTTCATCGCAGTTGGTAAAGCTGCTAAAAAGGCATCCGCCAGCATTCGCTCTGCTCAATCAGGAAAGAAAAGTCCGCAGCCAGCGACCTTTGGAGTGATTGGTTTTCGCATTTGTTTTGTGATCCGGGCGAAATCAGTTCCTCGCAAACAATCGGTTCTACTGATACCATAGTTCACCTACCGATAGTTGATAGGCCTTTTGGGATGAAGTAATTAGGAAATGAATCGATACGACTATGACGTAATCGTCGTCGGAGCTGGCCATGCAGGAACCGAAGCGGCGGCGGCGGCCGCCCGTTTGGGCGCTCGTGTCGCCTTGTTGACGGGCAATCTCGACACCGTTGGCCAAATGAGCTGCAATCCAGCGATCGGCGGGGTTGCCAAGGGCCAAATCGTTCGTGAAATCGACGCTCTCGGCGGCCTAATGGGCGAAACCATCGACCGGACAGGCATTCAGTTTCGGCTACTCAATAGTCGGAAGGGACCTGCCATGCACTCTCCTCGTGCTCAAGCAGACAAGAAAGGCTATCAGTTCGAAATCAAACGCCGAATCGAAGAAACGCCGAACCTAGATTTACGACAGGAATTGGTCGAAGACCTATTAACCGAAACGGTTGACGGGCAGGAACGCATTGTCGGCGTTCGCGTCCGAGGTGATGCGGACTACTACGCAAAGGGGGTCGTACTCACCACGGGAACGTTTCTTCAAGCGATCATGCATACCGGCGAAGCGAAAACGGCTGGTGGGCGAGCTGGCGAGGGCACAACATCGGGCATCAGCCAAGCACTGCTTCGTTTGGGATTCCGCGTTCAGCGATTCAAGACGGGGACTCCAGCGCGTCTAAATGGTCGAACCATCGACTATTCGAAAACAGAAATACAGCCCGGAGATGAATCACCGCAGCCCTTTTCGTACATGACCGACTCCCTGCCAGGCCCACATTTTCCCTGCTGGATTACCTATACCAACGAAGCTGTGCATGCATTGATCCGCGATAATCTTCATCGAGCTCCGATGTACACCGGTCAGATCCAATCGACCGGTCCTCGCTATTGCCCGTCCATCGAAGACAAAGTCGTTCGTTTTGCCGACAAAAACCGGCACCAACTATTCCTAGAGCCCGAGGGACGCAATACGCTCGAGGTCTATGTCAACGGCATCTCAACCTCGCTGCCTCGAGACGTTCAAGACCAAATGATGCGTCTAATTCCTGGTCTTGAAAAAGCCCAAATTATGCGTTACGGATATGCGGTCGAGTACGACTTTTGTCCGCCCGATCAATTGCAACCTTGGTTTGAAACAAAGACTATCGAAGGACTTTTCTTTGCTGGACAAATCAACGGAACCACCGGGTACGAAGAGGCAGGTGCACAGGGTTTGATTGCCGGTGCAAGTGCCACATTGCGATTGCAAGGAAAGGATGGACTCGTTCTGGGACGAGAAGTGGCATATATGGGTGTCCTGGCCGACGATCTCGTTACGTGCGGTGTCGACGAACCGTATCGCATGTTCACCAGCCGAGCCGAATACCGCATGATGTTGCGGCAGGATAACGCAGATCGTCGATTGACAGAGTTGGGGCATTCGCTCGGCCTCGTCGATAAAACTAGATACGATCGATTCAGTAAAAAAAAGGCAGCCATTGAGAACGCTACCAAAATGCTCGCCAAGCTTCGAGTGGAAAATACGCCTGCCGACAAACACCTGCGTCGGCCTGAAGTGATGTGGGCCGACTTAGTTGCCATGTTTCCAGAATCGCTCAGCCAATACTCAGCCGAAGTCGCTCAACAAGTTGAATTTGACACGAAGTATTCCGGCTACATTGCTCGCCAACAAATCCAGGTGGATCGTCAAAACCGAATGGCCGACAAAGTAATCCCAAAGAACTTCAGTTACGAATCGATTACAAGCATGCGCACCGAAGCGAAACAAAAGTTCACTCGCATTCAACCTATCAACCTAGATCAAGCAGGCCGAATCAGTGGCATCACCCCTGCTGATATCGCCCTGGTTCTAGCCTATATAGAGAATCCCAAGCTCTCTCGTTCCAACAAAACAGATGCTGCATTGGCTTCAGGGCATGAGGACGACTGAACCAGCCCCAATGAATGCCGTCAACCCAGCAGATCGCAAGACAGCAGATCAAGAGAGATCGCAAGGGGCCATCCATTTCCTGCTCGACAATTCGGACCTACTTGGGCTTAGCAAAAATCACTAGGCCTATTCCCAACAGTATTCCGGCCATACTAATCCACTGCGCGATACTTAGCGATGTTCCGAATTGGCCCGCTTCGTCCACCCGGATAATCTCCTCGATGATTCGCTGGACGCCGTAGGCAATCAGTCCAACTCCGATGACAACGCCCGTCCGCTTTGCTATCGTCGCAAACAAGAAAGTCCAGACACAAAGGACGAGTCCGCTCACTGCGGCATAAATCTGAGACGGATGGATCGGCAACGAATGCGAGGGTACTTCACTCGCAGCAAGCTGGAAACTGCGATCGTCGATTCGAATCGTGGCTTCAAAAACCGGAGCCGTTAGTGGCTCGCTGCGACTGGGCCTTTCTACTACCGCATCCATGATCGAAACAAGTTTTTGCCCCAATTGAATGCCGTTCGCAGATGCCCAACTGTTAGGTCTCACTTTAAGGATCGATTGCGGCCCAGTTTGGGTCGAATTTTTTTCCGTCTCCATGCCGAAGAGTTCGCCTGATTCCAATTGATCAACGTACGCGGGCGAACCTGATGGGAAGGAGATAGAAGGCAACGAGGCATCGCATAATCCGCCGTAACAGCAACCGTTCAGCAGACAGCCAATACGACCAAATGCGAGTCCAATAAAAAAGGCGGGCGTGACACAGTCCGCAATCGAGAGCAGCGAAAAACGATTCTTGCGACTCCACAAAGCAATCGCGATCAGGCCACCAATGACGCTGCCGTAAACAACCAATCCGCCCTCGGTTACCTGAAGAGCTTTCCATAGCTTGTCTCCAATCGTGCTGCCAAGTTCGCTCCATTTCTGAACGACATAGAACATCCGAGCGCCAAATAACCCAGCCAAAACGGTCCATGTTGCCAGCGAAAAAAATGAATCGCGTGTCATTCCCGCTCTTTCACATCGATGCGCGGCAATCGCCATCGCGCTACCAACCCCTAGCGCCAACATGACACCATAACCGCGTATCGGTAGTCCAATGATCCATGGTGTGGGCGTCCCATCGTCAAACCGTGTTTCGATTTGAGGCAGCAAAAAAATAACAATGAGAGCGGCCACCGCCCCAACTACCCCCTGCTCCTCAAGCACCTTGAAAACGCTTTGTTTACTGCGGGATGTTAACAGGACCGCGATTGCAAAAAGAACAATTGCTCCGAGAACCCAACCAAAACCAAGAACCGGAATACCGAGGAATTCATGCGGAATGTAAAAAAGCGTGGGACGCACTATTCGGTTCTTTCCATGCGTTGAACTTCCTTTGCCATGATCGTCATGTTGTCGATCAAGCGAGTGCTGCCCACTCTTGCCGCAATAATGGCTATTGCACTCTCTTCGACCACTTCGACAGGCTCCATTGAACCAGGATGCACAATGGCAGCATAATCAATGCTATCAACCGGCGCCTTTTCTAATTCAGCTCGCATGGCCGCCTCCAAGCTCGCGCGCGTGTTTTCGCCCGCATCCAATCTGCGTTGAGCTAGGCTCAAAGCTCGCCAAAGGCCAACTGCACGCACCCGATCTTCTTTGGATAGATATCGATTTCGGCTACTCATGGCAAGCCCGTCTGGTTCGCGTACCGTTTCACAAGCTTCGATACGGATAGGTAAGTTTAAATCGTCCACCATGGCCTGGATGACAGCCACTTGTTGGTAGTCCTTTCGACCAAAGTAAGCTACATGAGCTGGGATCAATTGAAACAATTTCAATACAATGGTCGCCACCCCGCGGAAATGGCCCGGTCTCAATTCCCCTTCCCAACGTCTAGCAACCGAAGGCGGTTCGACGAACGTAGAGTGGCTGCCGCTGTAGATTCGGTCCGAAGGCGGAACAAAGACAATGTCGCAGCCTTGCTCGCGAAGCGCTGTTAAATCCGAATCCAGAGTGCGAGGATACTTAGCTAGATCGTCCTTGGGACCAAACTGGGTTGGATTGACAAAGATGGTTGCAACCGCAATTTCACCATCCTGTTTGGCGCGTTGAACCAATGATAGATGGCCCGCATGCAATGCACCCATCGTCGGCACGAGGCCAATGCGTTTAGCATCTCGGCGAACAAAGTCGATTTGAGCGTAGATCTCGTTTAGATCGTGAATGATTTTCATGCGTTAGCCAAAGTATGCGACAGCATTTTCAAATACCTTGAGCCCTTCACCGTGCTCTGGCTGCGTATCTCGTCGTGTCCACTGCGGATGGTTAGTCGGAAACAGATGGCGTTCTGGATGTGGCATCAATCCAAAGATACGACCGGTTGAGTCGCAAATGCCGGCCACGTTGCCTTGTGCACCGTTTGGATTGCTTGGAAAGGAGAGCACATCGCGACCAGTCGTTCCGTCCGCTTCCGAGTACCGGAGAACGATTTGTTGCTGTTCCATTAAAAGTGCTTCGGATTCGTCATCGCGGAACAGGAATCGTCCTTCGGCATGTGCCATTGGAAGATAGCATTTTTCAATACCTCGCAAAAAGACGCAGTTATCCGTTTCTGGTTTTAAATGGACCCAGCGACTTTCAAATCGCCCCTGTCGGTTCCATGTCAGTGTCGCGGGGGGTACACCAGCGAGCGTATCAAAGAATATTCCCAGCCGCATCATGATTTGAAAACCGTTACAGATACCGAGCACCAGTCGATCGTGCTGGCGAAACGACTCAATCGTATCGGCTAGAAATGTTTGCAGTTGTGTCGCCAAAATGCGGCCAGCCGCAATATCGTCTCCGTAGCTAAATCCGCCTGGAAAGCAAAGGATCTGAAAGGAAGCCGCCAGATCGGGGTGTTCAATCAACTGATTGACATGGAGCTTTACGGCCTCAGCCCCAGCCAATTCAAAAGCGTACGCGGTTTCTACATCGCAATTGGTGCCAGGAGCTCGAAGAACGAGCACTCTCGGTTGGGGCATCCTAGACTTCTTTCCTTGATTGCCAGCGAAGAACGGGACTCAGGTTGTGGGCATTTTCAAAACAAATCTACCCCGAAATCCTCCTTTTTGGCAGGGGAGAGGCAGGTATAGGTCCCATGAAAAGTTTGCGATATGCCACAACTGATCAGAAAAGAAGCAATAAATACGTATTGTCCCATTCTTGACCTTTGCGATCTCTCGTGTCAATAATCGAACGACGTAGAATCTCGCGGTCTATTGTAGTCGTCTTTCGCTCAGCGAAAGAACGGACGATTGACACTTTTGCGCAGCGAAAGCCGACACTTGTTTTCCGCACGATGCTTAAAGACATTGGTCGAGGATCATGGAGGCAGCACGTCCCAGGTCGAGTTCGCACGCGATTGGGACTCGCTGGATGCTCGGCATCGATCGGAACCAAATTTCTTGTCGGCGAACAAATTGTCGGGTATGAGCCTTGACCTGCTCGACCATATCCTTTTCATTGACCGTACCCTTCAAGAATTCAAGCGGCTCCCTGTACCCTACCGCTTGTGCTGCCGTTCTTCCGAAAGCACCGAATTTAGCGATCAGTGCCTTGACCTCGCCCAGCAAACCTCGACTGAACATCCCGTCTACGCGTTGATTCACGCGGCCATGCAACTGCGTTCGATCCCAAGCTAACGCAAAACATTTGCAGCTTGTTGTCTCTTGGACCCGTTCGAATTGATTCTGCCAATGGCTTAATGGCTTGCCCGTAATCTTTGCAACTTCCAAGGCTCTAGTCATCCGACGAACGTCACCGTCGAGGATCTTGAATGCCGAAAGAGGATCTACTTGTTCCAAGCGTTTGCGAAGGGATTCCATGCCGAACGCTGCGACATCCGCTTCTACCGCGGCCCTAAACTCCCAGTCCGCAGGCGGCCCGAGAAACATTCCGCAAAAGAGCGTTTTGATATAGAGAGGAGTGCCACCAACGAGAAGTACTTTTTTCCCCCGGGCTCTTACTTCGTCCGCTTTCGCATGCGCATCGACTACAAATTGCGAAACGCTGTACTCGCTGGTCGGGTCTACTAAATCGATTAGATGATGTGGAACACGCTCTCTCTGATTCATCGTTGGCTTGGCTGTTCCGATGTCCATCCCTCGATAAACGGCCATCGAGTCTACGGAAATAATCTCCGCATCTATTCTTTCGGCCAGGTCCAAAGCGACGCAGCTCTTTCCAGAACCGGTCGGACCAGTCAGAAACCATGCATCTTGGATAGGCGGCTTGATCCAATTGGCGAATGACTGAGTTGGAAGTGACATCGAAAGGATGATTGTTGTGGAATTGCCATCGTCGATTTCGCGTTTAGGCGAGCGACGGAATTAAATCTACTGCACTGGCGTCTCGCCCGTGATTTGTCAAAGCTCACAGGCGGGACACCGGAGATTCGATATTCACCGCACATTATGATACCAAGATCACAAAGAAATATCCCTATTTCGTCTCACGTTTCCGGAATACGGCATTCCTGGCTAGGCTTCCCTACGGTCTGATCCTAAATTCCCACGCTCAGGACAAGACGCAGATGCGGGCTTTGTAGGCAATGGCTCAGTATCAATTGGGTGATAATGCGCAAGCCTTCCAAACAGTGAGAATCGCAAGAGTCCGTTTCCGAAGGTTTGACGGGTGGTTGCAAACGATAGCGGTCCTCGATACGAAGCTCGATGAATATGGAAAGGCGCAAAGTTGGTTCGAGCATGCGGCGGGGCACACGGAAGAAAAAAAATGAGTTCGCCAACCCCAACCCGACGATCAGTGTAGCTAGCTACGGGATTCGCCAAAACAGGCGTTTTGCGTTCTCCATAGTGATATCCGCTAGTTCCTTGGCTGAAACTCCTACGGTTTCCGCCAAGCATTTCGCGGTGTGAACGACGAACGAAGGTTCGTTGGGACGCCGTGATCGATTAGGCTCGGGGGTCAAATACGGACAATCCGTCTCCACTAAAAGCCGATCCAGCGGTATTGTCCTGGCCGTTTTGCGAAGTTCCTCGGATTTTTTATAAGTCAACATGCCAGCGAAACTGATGAATAGCCCGAATTCCAAACACTGCTTGGCCGTTTCGGTCGTCCCTGAAAACGAATGCATCACACCTCGAAGCAATCCCTTTCCGGCTTGTTGGCTCAACGCTTCCAGCATTTCCGGTTCGCAATCACGCATATGAATGATCAGTGGCAATTTCGTTTCGCAACTTAGCTGCCAGTGACTTGCAAAGTTAGACTGCTGGACCTCAAAAGGGCAATCATCCCAATGCCTATCCAATCCGGTCTCTCCCAAAGCGCAAACGCGAGGATGATTGGTCATCTCAACGATCTTGTTCCAGTCATCTGCCGCCGCTTGGTGCGCGTAGTTGGGATGTATACCTACCGACGCCCAAACGCCTTCTTTGGACTCTGCGATCGCAATCGCTTCGGCGCACGTTTTTGCATCTACAGCAACACAGATCACCTGCGACACACCCGCTTGTTTTGCTCGTGCAAGCACATCATCCAGTTGATTGGCGAGCGACTTGTCTGCCAAATGCGCGTGGGTATCCATCCAGGCCATCGAGTCGCCTCAAGTAAAAAAGAAACGTGTCAAATGATAAAAGATCGGTGCGGAAAAACAAAGAGTATCAATGCGATCCAAAACACCCGCGTGACCACGTACCAATGTGCCGTAGTCGTGCACTCCTCGATCACGCTTAATCGCACTCATCGTCATGCCTCCTGCAAAACCAAGCGCAGCAACTACGATAGCCATAAAGGCTGATTCCCACGGCGTAAACGGCGTGGCCCAATAAAGTATCGCACCGACGATTCCAGTCGAAAGAGCTCCACCGACCAATCCCTCCCATGTCCTCGAACTACTGACGTCTTTTGCAATCACCTGTTTATTAGCGACGCGTCCCCATACCCATTGGAAGACATCGGAAACCTGTGTGATTAAGACGAAAAAGAAAAGCAAACCAGCGTTGCTTCCATTCCAGGGCGCTCCAGCAGCATTTTTCAACGTTAAGTAAAGTAACGCCGGAGCAAACGAGAGGCAGTATACGCAGATCATCAAACCCGCCTGAATCTGAGCGGAGCGTTCCAAAAATCGCTTATGATCCCCAGCCATCGCGATCCTCGCTGGTATAAAAAGCGACGCATACACCGGAATCATAATGCTATAGATTTCATAAAAATCGATTACGGTTCCGTTCTGATATTTTATTCCTAAGGGCGACAAACCGATCAAAACGTATTGCAACGGGGTAAAGACAACCAAACTCCAAAACAAAGCGCGGTGGTCACCTCGCCTCGTCGGTGTCATCGTAATAAACTCCCGAAAGGCCCAAAAAGAAACGAGCCCGAACAACACTACGGTTCCAACCTCCTTAAGAAATAATCCTGCAATCAGAATTGCAAACATCAACCACCAGGACCAAAGCCGCAGCACAAATCGCTCGACCAACGCAGGATTGATCGATGGACTCGATCGACGGGTCAAATAGTTTGCAACCCAGGACGCGATGGCAAGAACCAATAGTACAACGCTCGCCAAAATGAGCGTACGCATGTCCAGCCATGCACGCAGCGAAACCCCATGCATGATTTGGGCCGCTGAGTTTGCGAGCTCGTTGGCTGTGTCAGTTACCGCAGGGATATCGGACTGGGCGAAAAGTAAATTGAGGAATAGCATCACACCAAGTGGGACCGTGTTTCGAACTTCCACGCTATAATATCACGATTTCTAAGCTTGCCGAGATCGAATGTGGAACGTTTTTTGTCGACATCGATCTAAACTCGGTTTTTTACGATTGGAATTAACATGTTGATTCGACTTGGTACACGTCAAAGTGCCCTCGCTTTGTGGCAGGCAGAATACATTTCGGATTCGTTGCGAACTCTTGGACATCAAGTCCAACTGGTTAAAATTACCACGTCCGGTGACATTTCGACAACGCCTCTCGTTGCGTCGGGCGGACAAGGAGTGTTTACCAAAGAGATTCAACGGGCTTTGCTGGATAATCGCTGCGATTTGGCGGTTCACAGCCTCAAAGATTTACCCACCGAAGATATTCCTGAATTGACCTTGGCCGCAGTCCCAGCCCGAGAGGATACGGCCGATTGCCTACTCTCAAATGGAATGCATTTATTGGATCTACCGTTAGGATCATGCGTTGGAACAGGCTCGCCTCGCCGAAAAGCCAGCTTGCTGCATATTCGGCCTGATTTGGTCGTGAAAGATATCCGTGGAAATGTCGAGACACGCATCCGAAAATTAGACGAAGGCGAATACGACGCTATTATTTTGGCCTATGCCGGCCTACATCGCCTCGGTCTGCATGACCGAATAACCCAAAGATTTTCCATGGACGAAATGCTCCCCGCCGTCGGACAAGCCGCCCTCGGGCTCGAAACGCGCTCCCACGATACTCCTACGATCGCGGCGGTGACGCAATTGGACGATAGGACTACCCATGCGGCCGTAATTGCCGAACGATCCTTGCTGCGGTCAATGCGAGCAGGATGCCTTGCTCCGCTTGCGTGCAATGCAGTTATCCATGACCAGTCTATCCGTATCCTGGCGAGAGTGTTTTCACAGGATGGCACGAAAAGGATCGAAGTGAAACATTCGATAGAACACAAATTGACAATCGCGGAATTGGAACATAATGACGAGTTGTACCTCCTGGCGGATCAACTCGGTCGCGAAGCAGCCGATCTATTAGCCGGGCAGGGTGCGACGGAGCTTATTCATCAAGCACGACACTAGGGTCCGTCTCGCCGGTCCAACTCCACGTTCGCGTACGGAAAATACGTGTCGCCTTTCGCTCGGCGAAAGTAGCGTTTTTCCATTCTTTCGCGGAGAAGCTATGTAGGGTTGAGTTTCAAGAAAAAATCCGGCACACTCGTTGGGAATATTCAAACACTTCATTCTCCAACGAGGGCCGAATTATGTCTAAAGTTATCATGGTTGGTTGCGATTTGCACGACCGGTCGATGTTTTTAAAGTATGCAGTTGGGACTCAAGAGCCACTTCAAGCAACCTACGTTAACGATGTTAAAGGGCGTCTCAAGATGATTCTCGAATTATAAGAATTTGCCAAAAAGCATAAATCCAAACGGATCGTCTTCGTCTACGAGGCTTCTGGTTTAGGATTTGGGCTTTGCGATCAACTGCATGACGAAGGCATCGAATGCCATGTCCTGAGTCCCACGCATTTACCCAAAACGGTAAAAAGCGCTAAGCAAAAAACGGACGAAAAGGATGCGCAGATGCTCCTGGAACAAGTTCGTGGCTTTGTCTTGGCTGGCAACTCCATGCCAGTTGTATGGACGCCTCCACAACGACTCCGAGACGATCGTGATCTGGTTCGAGCTAGAATCGACCTGGCGGATTCCATCACCAGTATCAAATTGCAAGTTCTCTCACTGTTGAAACGTCATCAGATTGTCAAACCTGAATGGTTCCCCTCAAGTTGGACTAAGGTTGCCCTGAAATGGCTCAAGGAAATCACCGTCAAAGATCGACTCTGCTGTTGCCGCTGTGCTTCTGAGCTACCTAGCTCGATATGAATCTAGCCAGACCGAATTGAAGACGCTCGACAACGCCATCCAAGCGTTATCCAAAACCAGCCGGTACAAAGTTAGCTGTGAGGAGCTGCGGAAGCTTTCGGGTGTCCGATCGCCAAAACGCCCTCCAAAAAGGCGGCTTAATGAAAGTCCACCCGTGCTCCTTGGGGCCAACCCCAAACCCCGGGATTTATCGCATTACACGAAAAGCAAACCATTAGAAAACGAAGTCAGGGGCTACCTTAGCAACCCCTGGCTTGCTTCTCGACTCTAACGGCGCTCGAGTTGGTTCCCACCAGAGCTCTATCCTCCGTTGAAGCGAGCCGATGGTACCCAAAGTTAAGAACAAACGCAAGAAAAACAAATTCGTTACCACATCCGAAAAAGGAAACTGCACCACGAAACACGCCAAGGGTAAATAAGGATGCGTCGAAGAATTTTTCGCAACGTCCAAACGTCCAAGAGAATCGAGAATGCAATTTCGCTGGATGCAAAATCCGTCGCGGAGACTATTCCGATTCTCCGAACCCTCCGCCCGCCCGCCTCGCAGCAAGCAGCACTGTGGAACGATCGAGTGGCTCAATTCACTCGCGAGAAAGATCGCACAGAACTACAACTGCAAAAACTGTAAAAAAACGATCCCCCGAAGCCGGTTGAACTCAATACTGTAAAAGCAAGTCTACCCGCGAGATCGGCGCTGATTGATTTTTCGACTTTTCAAAAATTCAACCGTGGCAAGGATGGCAAATTCGAGACGGTACCATGCTACGCTGCTTTTGTGATGAGACCGACTCGCGATGTCTCAAGTGTGACGATTCCTAACTCGCCGCAAATCGATTGGATCTATCTAGCAACTCACGGCTTCTTTCCAAAAGATATTGTCGAAAATGCCGTTTCGGCTGTGCCGGGTTAATGACACGTCTAGTACTTCGTTGACGTCCAAGCATCATCCGCTCCTGACTGCCCCGGAGGGTCTTATGTCGGGATTGGCATTTGCTGACGCCAATGATGTGAATCAATCGTTTGAAGACGATGGCATACTTTGTGCTATGGACGTTGCAGCGCTGGATCTCTTGAATGTCGAATTATTTGTCATGTCCGCTGGCGAAACGGGTTTAGCTAAGACGCTTAGTGGCGAAGGGGTGCTCGGTTTGCAAAGAGCTTTTCAAGTCGCCGGCGCTCAAAGTACTATCAGCTCGCTTTGGTCTGTCGATGACCAAGCTTCACGACTATCCATGAACTACTTTACAGGAATTTGTGGGATAAGAAGCTGACCACGCTCGAAGCCTTGCTGCAACTCAGCTATGGATTATCAACTCCGCACTCAAAGGAATGTCCTCCCTAAACGATGCAACCGAATTGACTATCGATAGTACCGAATTGCCTAGAAAATGGATACTTCCAGATTATTGGGCTCCATTCGTTTGGTGCAGCGAATGGAACTGGAATTTTTCTCGCTCTGTCTGGTTATTCAAGTTTGTGACCGCCTTGAGTTTCGTTTGGACCAGCTACCGCAGCGGGGCTTCCGTCCAAAGTCGCTAAGTATGCTACCAAGTCTCTCAACTCCCGTTTGTTGAGATACTTGAGTAGATCTACAGGCATCGAGGAAAGGCCCTTCTTGCGCTCTTGGATCGAGTCTTTTTCAATTTTAATTGAAGCTCCGTGTGCGTCCATCAGGGTCAGAATCCTAGCATCTTCTGACTTTAGAATCCCTGAAACCGTCTTTCCATCATCGTCTAAAATTACCACTGTCTCAAATCCTTGAGCAATGGCTGAGTTGGGTGTGACGATCGATTCCAAGAGATATTCGCGAGTCTTTAGCGAACCGAGTGCACTCAAGTTCGGACCGACTTCCCCACCCGTGCTGCCGACTTTGTGACATCGGACACAGGAGAGACTGCTACGTGTGAAGAACAGTGAACGACCTTGATTGGCATCCCCACCGTCAATGCAATCTTCGAAGTGCTTCTTCGGATCCGATTCCTTGAGCTTCTCGAGGCCCGCCATCTTATCCGCTAACCTCTGATTCAATTCTTTGTCAAGCTTTCCATTTGCAGCTTCAACAATATTGACCCAGCAATCACGTTCGAGAGTACCGTCAAGGAACGCATTCACTCCGTCAGCAATCATTCTCTTTGCAGAGTCGGTTGACATACTACCAAGTTGATCCCAGGCAAATTGGCGTTCGAGAAATAATTTCGAGCCAATCGCTTGTTGCAGACTCTTAATTGCGTCCTCCGGTGTTTTACTAACCTGGAACGCCAACCCTGCCATTCTCACTTCCACATTCGGATCCTGTATAAACTCCCGAATCAGCGGTTGAATCGAATCGGGATCAAGGCTGGTCAATGCTCTGATGGCTGCCCCACGTCGCAGCCCGTCCACTTTCTTGTCATGAGCCGTTACCAATATGATTTTCGCTATTTCCGTTAGACCTGCTTTGGCACCAACGTCCAAGAATTTATCTCGGACTGCTTGCGGGGTCGCCGAGAGTTCTTCGATTCGCTCTTTTAGAACTTTGACTGCAATTTCTGGGTCTCGATCGCCCAGAGGTTGATGTCGATTCATAACTCGGTCTCGATCACCGGGCTTTGACCATTGGGCGAGCATATCTAAGGCCTCGATTCGCAAAGCATCCTTGCAGGCAGACCGGACAGCAAAGTTCGCGAGCCGAACCGCATCTTGATCCCGTCCGAGCCGAAAACTCGCGTTAAGTACACGGCTAACAACAGCGTCCTCGGTATCCGCAGCGACCGCTAATTCGGCCAACGCTGGCAGTTGGCTATGCAACTGTGGTACATCATGAACTGCACGAACCGCCTCCTTTTTAACTTTGGGAGAGCTGTCGGAAAGGAATTGGAAAACGATCGGGTTGGCTTGCTTTCGAAGAGCCACAACGGTTGCAAGCCGCACAGCCTCACTTGCATGATTTTTGAGCGAACTCAGTTTTGTATAGTCATCCACGCCAGCGAGTCCCATGATTCCGGCGTGCCGTAGTATTGGGTCTCGGTTATCGTTTTCTGCCAACACGGTTACAATTCCGGCGAAAGCATCATCCGAACCTAAAAGTCCGATCGCCAAGCAGCTCGCTGATTTCACAATCACAGATTCGTGCTTGAGCAATTCGGCAAAAATAGGTAAAGCCTGTTTGGTGCCACCGTCCGCTAACACTTCAATTGCACGCGACACAACTATTGGATCGGCATGCGATAGAGATTTTATTAATGCGTCGACTACGAGTTGGTCGCTAGGCATTGCACGAAGCAACTGACCTAACCCCCAAATGCAGTGCAGTCGTTTCAATATCGAAGCATCGGCCTGTTGGGTAGCCGAAATGAAAATGTCGCGGTTTCCTCGGACTGCAAGTTCCCACTGGGCCTCCAGTCGAACACGTCGATCTGCATGGCCGAGCAACACGCCCAACTCGAATGCACCTCGCGACTTCATTCCATCACGAAGCAAAATACGCGTGCTCTTTACAAGGTCGCTCGCTTGAGCCTGTTCATCTGCAAAACGGTAGATCCTGCCTTTGTTTTCACCGTTCCATCCATTGACCCAATCGCTCACATACATTCCGCCATCAGGTCCAAACTCCACGTCAGTCGCAAGAATATTCCATACAAACTCGTCGTTGCTCTTCAGTTCAAAGAAAGCTCCCTTGGGATTCACTTGGATCATTCGAATACCGCTATTGGAAGCTTGACCGCGAAAATCGCAAAGAAAAAAAGCATTATCAAACTGATTTGGATTTCCATCCTTTGGCAAAAACCCCGTCCCTGGATAGCATGCAAGTCCAGACGGACCGTCCGCTAAGTTCGCAATGGGAGGTACCGTATAGGCGGGAGACTCATCGCTAAACGGGTGCCAGATTTTTTCGCGATTGAAAGGGCCTCGGTCGGAAATGTATTGGTACATCATTCGCCAACCCGTATCGCCGCCTCGAACGACATAAACCCATCGCGCCTTGTCCCCTGAATCCGAATTATTGTCACCTGTAAACAAGTTTCCGAAGTCGTCGAACGCGAGTTCTTGCGGATTGCGAAGTCCGCTGGCGACAACTTCAAGCTTGGAGCCATCGAGTTCACATCGAAAAACGGCACCGCTTTCGGGATCGGCGAGCAGGCCCGTTGGCGTTTCAACGTGGTAACCGCGATCACCGATCGAAAAATACAATCGTCCATCGGGCCCTAGAATGAGGCCGTGCATATCGTGGCCACGGAAAGCTACGCGCACGCCGAACCCGTCCGAGAGAACGATTCGCTCGTCAGCCACGCCATCGTCATCTTTGTCAACCAATGCCCAAAGCTTTGGGATATTCGTGTAGTAGATCCGATCGCCACGGACCAATGCGCCTGAGCCCGTTCCCTCCTCGATGCCATTAAAACCAGAGGCAAAGACCGTTGCTTTGTCTGCTTGAAAGTCTCCATCCGTATCGACAAGGATTCGGAGCAAATCGTCATACGTCTCGTACTCAGAAACCTTGTCCCCTAACTGTTCGCGATGGTATCGAATTCGGTCGGCAACCGTTTGGGCTGCCAAGTCTGCGGATACCCATTTCTCGTCATGACCCCGGTTGTCGGTAACCCCTTTGTTCTGACGATAGGACTCACAGACTACGACTCGTCCTCGATGATCAATCGTAAAAGCTACTGGGTTACCAACCATTGGCTCTGCTGCAAAAAGTTCGCAGGTATATCCTGCGGGCTTCTTGAACGAACCGATTGCTGTGATCGCATCCCCTGACTTTGCTGCCAGTTGCGGAACTTCTGCTTTCAACCGATTGGACGTGTCGTCGCCTCGTGCCGCATCAAAAACAGGACAGGTAACCACTAGGACCATTCCCAGCAGCTTGTACGAATCGCAAAGTCTGATGAGTCGAAATACTTTCAAGTAACTAGGCATCGGGAGCGGAGGGGTGAACTGTTTGGTGGAAGACATGAGCATTTCGTAATTGGGTTGATTTCTTTCGATCAGAGCATAGCCCCAAATGGTATTTTGTCAGCTGCAAACTGCCAATACACAAAGGCCAATTAGGAGGATTGTTTCGGTTGTTTTGGAAGCGAGGACTCTAATAGCATTTTGCTAAAAGTTAGATTGCGGAATCTCCTACAGACGAAAGAAAAACTGGAGCCGAAATGGTTCATGAAAGCGTTTTATGAATTATGTTTTAATTGCGGCACGGACGCCAAAATGAACTTCAGCTGCCGTTGGGTTGGCTGATTCCATACCTTTCGAGGCGTCCAGTCATGCGTGCAAAGTCTATCCTGCTTCTCGTAATCGCACTTGGTTGCGGAGTGGTCGCGTCTGTCGCGGTCAGTCAAGTTGTCCTCGACCAGAAGAACCGCGGGGAAACTCAGTTGGCTCCGGTACTGGTTGTTGCCAAAGAAATCTCGGCAGCGACCAAAATAGGGGCTGATAGTTTTCGACTCGAACAATGGCCAGTAGATCGTATTCCACTGGGGGCAATTTCCGATCCGAAGTTGATCGAGAACAAATTCACCAAGCAACGCTTTTATCCAGGTGAACCGATCATTGAGGCCAAGCTCTCTGGAAAGGGACGCGAATTCACGGTTCCTGAAGGATACCGAACTTTTGATATCGCTGTAAAAGACGAAACTGGCGGTGGCGGTTACATCGGGCCAGGTGATCACGTCGATGTTTATGGCTACTTTGAAAAAGGAGCACGGGTCAAGGCCGCAAAGAGTGTGAAGGTGATGGAAAATCTTGAAGTAGTCATGATAGACGGCGTTGCCGTAATCGATGCCGAAGCCACCAAGCAGAAAAAATCGAACACTATTCAACTGCTCGTTAGAGACTCGCAGTACGTCGTTTTGGATACTGCCTCCAACCTCGGCAAGCTTCGATTAGCGCTTAGACCACCTGCAAAGGTAGTTGCAAATGGCGAAGCAGCAGATGATGGCGAAAGATTTATTTCGTGGCTCAAAGAGTCCGAATCAGCTCCAGTGGAAAAGCCTGTCCCCGATTCCTTTGTGCCCACTTCTCCAAGTCCATCTGAAAAATCCGAGCATGAAATGGTGATCGTATCACCAACCAAGTCAACGCTATATCGTTGGACCAAAAACCAAAGGATGCCTCAAAAAGTGGAGCTGGGGAAACCTGACGAGCCGTCATCTTCCAGTGGCTACCAAAATCAGAGCCAACCCAACCCACTGAGTCCGGTCAACCCATTTCCACCTACTCAAACTCAAATGCCAAACCCTAGCTCATCGTCCTCTCTAATGCAGGCATCGCAAACTTCGAAAGCAACAAATGTTGATAATGTGACGTTGCCTCATCAAGCCTATGATTTTTCCACCCCAAGTTGGCAAACTGGAGGATTTAAGGCAACGTACCCAAGAAACCAGTGATGTCCAAGTGCAATTGTGTCGATTAACACAATTGGGGTGGTTCGATCGTCTAATGGACGAGCGATCAGCCCGACGTTAGCAAAGCCATGGATGGCCAAAACCTAGCGTTGGAACACTAAACATACTGCCTATTGAATTCCAGTAAGTCCAGAGAATGTCCGCAGGGAAGTGAATAAGACATGGGACTCAAAAAGGATCACCTAGTTCGACTCACATCAACGCTTGTTGCTACTGCGTCTTTTTTCATTGCAATTTTAACAGCTCCTGCGAAGTGCGGGGACGGCGAGAGCATTATCCCTACTGGAAAGCTTGCAATTGTAAAAACTCAGGAATCACTGCAGATGGTGGTTACCACCTCTCAGTATCTAACCTTTCCGCAAGCCATTTTAAAAGCAACGGTTCAAAACGACGCTGCCATTCAAGTGCAAGCGTCCGGACGAAACGAAGTATTGGTTTCCGCGATGGCTACAGGGGTCGCTCAAATCGACTTCCTGGCTGCCGATGAAACGGTTTACAATGTTCAAGTTGTTGTAACTGGCGATGCACGTGAGCTCAAAGCCATTCTTGCCCAGCAGTTCCCGTCCGCAACTCTTCAGGTAATGCCAATTCAACAGGCCGTGATTATTTCCGGCTCCGTAACAGCCGATGAGCATGTCGAACAAGCCGTCACCATCGCTGAACAATATTATGGCACTGTCATCAATCGCATCGAGGTGATCGGGGTCCATACCATCATGTTGCAAACGCAAGTCATGGAGGTCTCACGGACCAAACTCCAGCAACTTGGCATCGACTGGTCCCTAGGCGCTGGCAATGGTTTCGTCTCGCAATCCGTTGGTGGACTCGTTGCAGAGAACGCTATAAATCCACTCATATTTAACCCCGCAGCCGAGACGATCAGGTTCGGCATCGTTGACAACGGAAACGCATTTTTTGGTCTGCTAAAGGCGCTCCGACAAAAGAACTTGGCGAAAGTCATGGCAGATCCAACCGTCGTTGCGATCGATGGCCGACCAGCAAGTTTCAACTCTGGCGGTGAATTCCCAATTGTCGTTCCGGCAGGACTTGGTCAGGTTGGCATCGAGTTTCGGGAATTTGGAACACGACTTGATTTCGTTGCTAAAGTGCGCGGTGATAGTCGCATATGGCTTGAAGTACGACCGACCATCAGTGAAATTGACCCGGGGCGAAGCGTCATCATCAATGGTACGAGCGTACCTGGTATTCGCAGTCGCTTCGTCGACACGGCCGTTGAATTGCGAGCTGGTCAAACACTCGCGCTAGCAGGTTTATTACAGATGCGCACCGAATCGGAATCCATCGGTATACCGTTCTTTTCCGATTTACCTTACCTAGGAGCGTTGTTTCGCTCCAATCGTGAAGTGCAAAACGAAGTGGAGCTATTAATTATGGTCACCCCAAACTTTGCCGGTGCGATGGATGCACACGAAGTCCCAACTGGAGGTCCTGGCTTGAATAGCAATAACCCACTTGAAAGGGAATTGTATGGTAAAGGATACATCGAAGTTCCTCCGGGATGTGCGCCTCAAGACAACTGCCCACCGAATCATTGCCCACCGAACGAAAGGCCACAAATCCTTTACAACAATGCCGCCACTCCGAATGGAACTGCTGGAGGTGGTATGGCCAGCAACGATCAAAAACCTACTTCAGCACCCCTTTATTCCGCCGGGACTAAAAGCCAAAACCCTAGTCTAGGTGGCGTTTCTGCCCCTCGACCTATGCCTGTTCGACGTTAATTTTGTAAAGACATTGATGAAGCTGCCCGCTTAACCCCCACAGCGGCTGGCGTGCCTGAGATTTGCGGGGAGTCCGCGATCTGTGCGAATCGCTCCGATCGGTTAAACATGCTTCAAGTTTTTACGACTTGAACAGAATCCAACGCTTATCGCGAAATGAACCTAAATGAGCAATGTATTAAGAACAGCCATCGTCGATCCAAATGACCAGTCTCGCGATGGCCTCAAGAGCATGTTGCTTGGCATGGACATCGTCTGGCTAGACGCAGAATGCTCACGTTATGACTTTTTCGCCGACGTGGTGGAGCGATCCAAGCCAGACGCTGCAATCATATCTCTCGATGTCAACCCCGACCGAGCTTTGATGTTGATGGAGAAACTTCGATCGAGTTCTCCCGAATGCTCTCTGATTGCTCTTTCGAGAAGTACCGACGGACAGCTGATTCTTAAAACGATTCGTGCAGGGGCGAAGGAGTTCCTACCTTTCCCATGTGAATTGGAAGAGCTTCATGTTGCGCTTGAACGGGTTCTACAAGCCAAATATGGCAGTGGCACGGACGGTCGAGCTCGCGGTTGCCGTATCATTGCAGTCGCTGGCGCGACCGGTGGTGTAGGTTGCACGTCGATAGCAGTGAACATCGGTTGCAATCTAGCGATGCGTCCGGAAAACACGGTTGCACTTGTCGACTTGGACCTGGCCTTGGGTGACGCCGACGTCTTCTTGGATACCATTCCCGAATATAGCCTCGTGGATGTCACCGAGAACGTCGCTCGGCTGGACTTTCATTTGCTCCGAAAGTCCTTAACCAAACATTCTTCAGGCTTGTATCTTTTGCCACGCCCCGTGCAATTGCAAGACCTAGAATTGATCACACCCGATAGTTTGCGCAAAGTCTGTGGACTCCTAAGGGCTTCGTTTTCCCATATCGTCATGGACATCTCGAAATCGTACTCGCAAGTCGACCTCACGGCGTTGGAATTGTCTAATGAAATTGTGTTGATCGTTCAACTCGACCTACCGTGCTTGCGCAATATGGTTCGGTTGTTGATGAGCCTCCAGCAAATGGACAATATCCGCGACAAGGTCAAAGTCGTAGTCAATCGGGTGGGATTGGAAAGTGGGCAGATCAGCCTCAAGAAAGCGCGTGAGACGATCGGTCGAGAGGTTTTCTTCCAAATCCCAAACGACTATCGAACCATGGTGGAAATGAGAAACAACGGACTGCCGTTAATCGAGCAAGCTCCCAAAGCTGCTATAACACTAGCTGTACAGCAACTGACAGATCTCCTCGCGGGTGCTCAAGTCATCAATAACGATGACAACGAAAAACCTACAACAGATAAAGCCTCGTCAAACAATTGGCGAAACTTCTGGCCAGGCAAATCGGTCGCAAAAACAAAATCAAAATAAAGTGTTGCAGAGGCTCAGCTCGCTGACCAGTACGGATCCCCGTGCCCTCCGCTTCGACAGTTTGTGAAAACAAGGGATATTTGACGCGACTTCCCCTTGCTTTTATTGGTGATTCCGTATTAGGAGCTACGACCTCAGTGTCCTGGGAAGACACCGAATGGCCGCTTCACACTTTTTCGAAAATGAGCCCAGCCCGCAGATTCGTGAGGGTAGCGAGATCCACCGGCTTGTCTATGTGGTGATCGAACCCAGCGCTCGTCGACTTCTGCCTGTCCTCGTCCTGTCCCCAGCCCGACACGGCAGCATCGTATGCTTTTTCTCGCGCGTCGTAAGGCAACCGGCCAATAAAAACGTACCAACGAACCCACTTCTGGGTGGGACAGTTGGTTCACGCGGAAGTTCCTTGATGACTGCCACGCCTAAAGGTGATTTGACGCTTATTTATCTCGCGTGAATC
>CAMDKL010000050.1 GCA_945900945.1 Pirellula staleyi DSM 6068 | reverse complement strand
GCTTCTTGATCCTTTCAATGCCTGATTCTGTTCCACTTTTTTCAAGAAAGGCGTCAACCCATTCCATATCCTTTTCTAACGGGGAGTCCACAGCGCATACCGCAGGAGGACAGTCCTCCTGTTGGACATTACGACGTCTTGCCAAAAGGATTGGGATAAGAGATACACCCAAATCGAAAGCGTAAGCATAGTCAGTGAATTCTACCAACCAATTCGGCAACGATACATAATCGGCCCCCAAGCGACGCCAAGCGATCGATAATCCAAATATCGATCCTTTCAGTGTGGCATTGACAAGATATGCTAGATTGGTCGCGGAATATCGCGGCGAAATGCTCGGTGGCGTTCCGATCATTAAAACCACAGGAATCGACGATCAACAACGAAACGTTTCGCTTACGGCCGTGCCCTACTACGCATGGGCCAATCGAGAAAAAGGATCGATGACAATCTGGATCAACGAACATCCGCCAAACCAGACCCCGTAAATCAATTTTAATTCATTGGCTATTCGCTCTGAGCGGGCAGCCCTTTGTTCAAATTTTTTTTAGGAGATATAGTATTGTGAGAAAAAGAAGAATTGCCTTTACCCTTGTAGAGTTACTAGTCGTTATCGCCATAATAGGCATCTTGGTCGGTTTGCTGCTTCCAGCCGTTCAGTCGGCGCGTGAAGCTGCTCGACGAATGCAATGCACTAACAATATCAAGCAGCTCGCTTTGGGCTTGCATCTCCACCATGACGCCTTTCGCAAATTGCCCTCGGGTTTCTACGATGCAGATACCACCACCAATCAAGAAGCGGGCTGGAGCTGGGCGACAATGACGTTGCCTTACATCGAGCAACAGAGTGTATTCAACGCACTTCGCGTCCGGGAAGTCAACCTTGAGTACTACATGCAAATCATTACAGGTTTTAGCCACACGACGGCTACTCCGTGGCAAAGCTTTCCTCCTGCGGTTCGTCAATTCGTTGAATTGACGGGGTCGTCTTTAACACTTGCCACACACCAATGCCCCAGTGCTTCAGGAAATCCTGGCATGAACAATATGCAAGATCAGCATTACAAGCGAGACGACTCGATTGGCATTGCACGCTCAAATTATTGTTCCAATGGAGGTCTTGGAACTAGTTTCGGGATTACAGACATTTACCAAGGCCCTTTTTTCTCCAACTCGAATGCTCCGTTTGCGATCATCACGGACGGGACAAGCAACACTTTTGCACTGGGCGAACGAGCGCTTAATGGGACAATCGAAGATAAATGCACTTGGTTGGGCGTTGAAAAGAGCTGGGGCAACGGCGGACATACTCGCATGGCCATGGGGGGCGTTCAAACTCCGCTCAACCCGCTCTTCAGCACCACTGGTGCTCGCGTCTCCTTCAGTAGTTTCCATACCGGAGGTGCCAACTTCGCAATGTTGGACGGATCGGTGCGCTTTGTAAGCGATGCTGTCGAGTTCAAAGCTACTGGTCCCGACTACGGTATCTACCAAAAGCTAGGTATGCGCAATGACGGACTAGTAATCGGGAGTTTGGATTAAAGCTGCTTTTGGCCGATTGCTTGAACCTTGTGGAGCCTGTTTGGAATCGCAGGCTTGCCACATGGGATTTTGAAAAACAGAGAATTAGAAACACGCACAGAAAGACTTGACATGGTTAGACTTACCTCTTTACCCTTGAGATGCATCGCATCGGTGATTCTTGCAGGGATCGCGGGATGCGGAGACGACGGACTGCCAAAGACTGGCTCAGTTACGGGGACGATCACGCTGAATGGTGAACCGATCCAAGGCGTTCAATTAGAATTTACACCATCGGAAAAGATTCGTCCCTCCTACGGAATGACCGATTCCAAAGGACAGTATAAGGCTCAATTTGTAACAGTTAAATCGGGCGTAGCGTTGGGACCATGCGTCGTCAGATTATTTATTTATCGCGGCGATTCGGAAAAGCAATACTTACCCGCAAAATACAATGTCGATGCTTCCAAAAACTCCGATTTCAATTTAGACGTCAAAGAAAACGGGCTAGTGTTCAATTGTGACATCAAGTACGCGGGCACGGCGATTCCCGCCTACGTAGCGCCGAAATAGGGGGGAACAGCCATTGCAAATTGCAAGCTTTCCGGGCAAGTCTGTTTTGATTCACATCGTCATAACCCACCAAGCCGTATCCGGCTACATCAATATTCAATAAATCAACGAATGATCCGTTTTAGCGATTACTGCTTCATCCTAGAGTCTAAATCAACTCCAATTCTATGAATAATCGATCTTACCTTCGAAATCTACTTTGGAATACTGCATTCATTGCTACGATCGCGGTGGCCGCACAGGCAGACGGTTTTGTTGTCCCAAAGCCCGTCCAAGTCTTCATCTTGGCTGGCCAATCCAATATGGAGGGCCAAGCCGTCGTTGACCTCACTGGCAAAGACTACAATAGCGGCAAAGGGACTCTAGCAACTCTGATGCGAGATCCCGCAAAAGTCACGATGTTTTCGCATCTGAAGAATAGCGATGGAAAATGGGCCGTACGCGACGACGTGTTTGTTTACTATCAACGCGAGGAACGCCCGCTGCTCAAGGGACCGCTCGCGTTTGGATTTTCCGGCTATGGTGATGTGCATCACTTTGGACCTGAGTTGCAATTCGGCCACGTCATCGGGGATAATCTTGAAAATCCGGTACTACTCATCAAGACTGCTTGGGGTGGCAAGAGTCTTTACAAAGATTTTCGCCCACCGTCATCTGGTGGTGATGTCGGGAAATACTACAAGACGATGATCTCGCAGGTGCGGGGTTCACTTGCAAATATGGAGAGCGACTTTCCGTCGACCAAGGGGTTGGGGTACGAACTAGCTGGCTTGGTTTGGTATCAAGGCTGGAATGATGGCGTGAATCCTAAGACGGCAGTACCCGAATACGAACAGAATCTTGTCAACTTAATTCACGACGTACGCAGTGAGTTTCAAACTCCTGGTTTGCCGGTAGTAGTGGGCGAGCTCACTGGACCTTGGGTACAAGCCGAAGGCGGTTGGGACGCTTTGCGTAAGGCTCAATCTGCGGCTGCAAGCAGATCAGAATTTGCGGGCAACGTAATCTATGTACCGACACATGATTTCGTTCGCAAGGCGGAGGACTCGCCCAACGTCGGCCATGGGCATCATGAGTTTGGAAACGCTGAGACCTATTTCTTGGTTGGTGATGCGCTGGGCAAAGGAATGCTCAAGCTACTGCCCACCCTGAAGCCGGAAAAAAAGTGATTGTTGCATGGTGCATGTATGCTAAGGCGAGAAGCAGTATAGTATGTACCGGGCGGGCGAGGCGCCCGCCGAGCCAACGCCAAACTCGACATGAGTCTCGTTCTCCCTTGGGAGTACGTAGTAGGTAGATTTCAATCTGCCGCTTGCCTAGGATGGTTATAGACTCAAGTTAGGGCGTATCAGAAATTTCAGGAAAATTATTTGTGACAAAAATTGGTTCAATCGTTTGGTCAATGTGGATCATGGTTTTGATGGCAGGAAGTGCCTCGGCCTCGACTGTGATTGTTGGGCTTGCCAACAAGCATCCTCTAACGCAGTCTCAGGTCGGTGAGTTACTAATACAAGAACTACGTTGTGCGGCATGTCACAGCAATAACGAGCAGCAGCCATTGCTCGAACGATCTGCCCCGGACTTGTCCGACGTAGGTTCCAGGATTGCCCCAGAGTATCTACGGCGATTCCTTGCGTCTCCTTCATCAATGCACTTGGGGACAACGATGCCAGACCTTTTGGCTTTGGAATCGGAGAGCATGCGTGACGAGATCACCGAGGCGCTGACGCATTTCCTGGTGGCTCAATCGACAAAACAATTTGATTCAAGCGGATTCGAGAATCCGGATGTCAACGTTGGTAAAGAGCTTTTTCATTCCGTAGGTTGTGTTGCATGCCATAATCCACGCGAAGCGATGAACAGGGAAGATACCGTTGACGAGGATGAAAAAGAAATCGTCAAAGTCGTAGGCGTCGACCTAGGGCATCTCACGACCAAGTATAGTCATAAATCGCTCAGCGATTTCTTGTTTCAGCCGCTGCGGGTGCGAAGTTCGGGACGGATGCCGGACATGAAGTTGACGCCAGTGGAGTCGCAAGCCATTGCAGGTTATCTATTGAGCGAACAGCATTTGAAAAGCCAATCCCTTCAGCCACAAGAACAACTGATAACATTGGGTCGGAAGTATTTTCAGGAGATGAACTGCGCAGCTTGTCATAAACTGGGTGATATTCCTGCGGCCGCACCTCTGGGTTCTTTGAGGACAGCGGACCTTACTCGCGGCTGCTTGTCAGAAACACTCGATAAAAGCCCCCAATTTGCTCTCGATGACACTCAGGTCCAAGCGATTGTCGCAGCATTACAAAAAGAGAAACAAGTTGACTCGGATAAAGTAAAGATCGCGAAGACACTGACCGCGTTCAATTGCATTGCGTGTCATATTCGCGACGATTTTGGAGGTGTTCCCGAGGACCGCAACCCTTTTTTTAAGACCGGCGAAAAAGCACTCGGCGATGACGGTCGCATTCCGCCTCCCTTGACATTAGTTGGTGCCAAGCTCCAGCCGGTTTGGTTGAAGAAGGTGTTGTTCGATGGTGAAAGTGTCCGGCCCTACATGACCACTCGCATGCCACAATATGGCGAAGCAAACCTTCGTCATCTGCCAGACCTAGTAGGTCAATTGGATGTCTTGAAGAGCGTCGAATTAAAAATCCCCAGCACGGAGAGCAGATCGAAGAGTGAGCAAGAGAGAGAGAAATTGCTGCGCACGGCTGGTCGCGAATTGCTTGGAGATAAAGGATTGAATTGTATCGCGTGTCACAATTTCAACGGCAAACCATCTCCGATCAATAAGGGAATGGACATGATGACGACGTTTCAACGCCTTCAGCCTGGTTGGTTCAATAATTTCGTTCGTAATCCAGGTGCCTATCGGCCACGCATCGTGATGCCTTACTCTTGGCCAGATGGTATGGCTGCTCATAAGACCATTCTGGACGGCGATACGGAAATGCAAATCGAAGCGATCTGGTACTATCTTTCCCTTGGGACTTCGGCCGCAGATCCGCCTGGGATACGCAGAACCGAAACGATATTGTCCGTCGCGGATACAACTCGTACGTATCGAGGACGCAGTAGTGTCGCTGGTTTTCGGGGAATCGCGGTTGGTTTTCCGGAGAAGCTGAGCTATGCCTTCAACGCAGAGACGGGAACACTTACTTCGATATGGCAAGGCGAATTTATTCGAGTGGATCGAGGTGGACAAGGCTCTGGCGGTTTCAATCCAGCTGGTCAAGCGATTGCATTATCACAGGATGTTTCGTTCCTTGAACTCTCCAATGAAAAAACGCCTTGGCCATTGCGGCCAGTCATGACGAAAGAAGTGCCAAACAATCAGAACCCCCTGTACCCCAAAAATCTCGGCTATCAGTTCAAGGAGTACTTTATGGACGAAGCTGCCAACCCAACGTTTGTGTACCAGAGCGGTGCAATTGAAATTCAAGATCGTTCGGTTGCAGTGAAGTCCAACGAAAAATTGCTGCTGCAACGTGCATTTCAGTTCAACTCGCCAAAACCTCTGACGATCTGGTATCGGGCACTTACTGGCAGCATCGAAGCGGAGTCCAATACCGTTTACAAGACCGCGAAACTGCGATTGACGATTCCTATCGCAGAAACTTTTTTGCGTACTCTGTCGGACAATCCGGAGTCCTCCGAACTGTTACTAAAACTAAAAATTCCCCAAGGCAAATCGACACTCTCGTTTACCTATGAACCACTTAATTAATAACCGAATTGGTCGTATTTGTTTACTTTTTTTGGTCGTTTTGTTCGACCTGAACTTCTGTCGTGCTGAAGAGGTAGGGCATCGTTGGGGGACCGAAGAGCGTGAACGAGAATATTATCCAATCGTCAACTTGCCCATTCCGAAAAATACGGTGATTGAGGCCGGTGTATTTACTGTTTTGCCCGATAACCGTGTGGCGGTCGGAACGCGATATGGTGAAATCTATTTGATCGACGGAATCGATGACAAGAAACCGAATCCTAACTTTGAATTATTTGCCACAGGGCTCGATGAGATCTTTGGACTCTCGTACAGGAACAAAGCGTTTTACGTTACGCAAAGTTGCGAATTGACACGCGTCAGCGATTCGAAAAACAAAGGCAAGGCAGATCGCTTTGAGACAATCTCCGATGCTTGGGGCTACGCGAACTATCATGAGTACGCATTCGGCTCAAAGTTCGACGCGGTGGGAAATCTCTTTGTTACGCTCGGTCTATCGCAATCGTACGAATCGCACGCGTTGTTTCGCGGGTTTGTGTTGAAAGTTTCGCCTGACGGAAAGACGACTGCATTTGCAAGTGGATTGCGCAGCCCAGCAGGTGTCGGAATGGATGAACATGGGGCGTTATTTTATGTTGAAAGCCAGGGGCCTTGGAATTGCTCGTGTAGTTTAAAGGCTGTTTCACAAGGCAGCTTTCATGGCCATCCAGCAAGTTTCAATTCGTACAAGTATGCACCCGAGTTAGGTCCGGTTCCCGAAAATCCTAAATCGGGATCACGCATAGTTGTCGAGAAAGAACGCTTAAAGCAACTAGTGCCCTATGCCGTAATTTTCCCGTATATTCGCATGGGGCGTTCCATCACGGGCTTCACCGTCAATCGAACGCAAGGAAAGTTTGGACCATTCGAAGACCAGATGTTTCTCGGCGATTACACGCTTTCTATTCTTATGCGGGCCACGACGGAACAAGTCAATGGTGTATGGCAAGGTGCGTGCTATCCCTTTCGTGAAGGGCTCTCGACCGGAATTTTGAATGTCGAATTCACGCCTCAAGGGAATCTGCTCTGCGGCGGAACGAATCGAGGTTGGCCCGTACGCGGCATGAAATCGTTCGCGTTAGAACGTGTTGAATGGAGTGGCAAGATGCCATTCGAAATCAATCGGGTCACGATTGAACCGGATGGTTTCAAAGTTGCTTTCACCAAGCCAGTGGACAAAGCAACCGGAACTATACCCGAATTGTATTCAATCTCCACCTTCACACATCCATATCACGGTGGCTATGGCGGACCAGAGATTGAGCAAACAAGGCCAACCGTGAAATCGGTCACACTTGCGGAAGATGGGATGACGGCCAACGTCGTCTTGGACAAACTGACTCGTGGACATGTTTATGAAATCGATCTCATCAAGTTGCGTTCCAAGGACGGTGAGGAGTTGTTGCATCGCAATGCCTTCTATACAGTCAATGAAATACCTGTTCGCTAAATACTCAGGATGGATACCATGCAATCTTCACAACGAGAATTACGTCGCTCAACCGTGTGGTTCGCCGTAGGGCCGACCTTGATGCTGATGCTATTGACGGCAAATGGGCTGAATGCGTCCGATCATCCTGTTCCGGAAAGCCCGCTTTGGCTTACGTACGCAGGCGAACAAGGACCCGGCAATGGAAAGCACATCGTCCTCATCGCGGCTGATCAGGAATATCGCAGTGAGTATTCCATGCCAATGCTGGCGAAAATCCTTGCTAAGCATCATGGCTTTCATTGCACAGTGCTATTTAGCCAAAACGAAAACAACGAAGTCGATCCGACTAAAAAAATTCGCTATGAAGACAAGACCGTGATTCACAATATTCCTGGGTTGGAATTTCTCGAAAAGAGCGACTTGGTTATTTTTTTTAGCCGTTTGATTACATTGCCGCCGGATCAACTGGAACATATTTACCACTACCTGGACTCCGGAAAACCGATCATCGGTATACGCACGGCTAATCACGGCTTTCTTGGTTTCGAGTACAAAAAGGAAGGAAAGAAAGTTGATTTTGGTGAGGATGTGCTAGGCGGTTCTTTTAGGAGTCATCATGGCCGCTGGCATCAGGATTCTACTCGCGGAATCACCGTTGAAGAGAACAAGAATCATCCCGTCTTGGAAAGCGTGACCGATATTTGGGGGAACTCCGATGTCTATCGAACTTTTAAAGAAGGGGGGCGGCTACCGGAAAGTTGTATACCGCTCGTTTACGGTCAACCGCTAATGGGACGTAAACATGACGACGCCGTGAATCCTGAGTTGATCGCGTTGCCCGTGGCTTGGGTCAAATCGTGGACTGGGAACTCCGGAAAGACAGCGAGAGTCTTTCATGTCACCATGGGTAGTGCGCATGATTTCCAAAGTGCGGGCCTACGTCGTTTGACCGTGAATGCTGCCTATTGGTGCATGCAAATGGAGAAGGATATCGAACCAAAATTCGGCGTGGATATTGTCGGCGAGTACAACCCGCTCGATAGCGGATTTGATTACAAGAAGCTGAAAGTCATACCGCAGAAGCCAGCTTTCTACAAATAGCTTAGGCAACCTAAACACACCCCCACTTGAGGAATTCTGACTTCCATTAAAGAATGATCTCCTCTATCGACGATGAAAACGAGTGGTGAATGCATTTTATCATCGACAGTGGAGTCGACACATGTGGTGGCAAGACAGCGAACCTCGCTCCGAAATTAGGGTCGCCAAAGATCGAACCCACTCCAACTCAGCTCTCTCTAAAGCCTTCGATGTATTAGCCGAGTTGGTAGAGTCGAATCAAACTGCCGACATGCCTTCGGACAAACAGGAGCTCACCGATACAAAGCAAAAGTATGTCGCAGAAGTCCAGCGGATTCAAGTTGCGATCGCTGCCAAGGATCGACAGTTCCAGAAACGCGAAAGCTATTTTAGCGATCAGCTCGCTCGGGCTCGAAATGCCCAAAAAGTAACTGAAAAGCAGAATGTACGCTTGGTCGAGCAACTTGCCAAAGCGACTACAAAGTTGTCGAAGATGATTGCGGCACACGAGCAATCTATAACGGTGCATGATTCAACGATTTGTCGACTCGAAGCCAGCCTTGTCGAGCAAGCGGCCAAGATGGTGGAACTGGAGACGTCAGGACTCGATGCTGCAACCAAATTGGCTCAATCCCGAAATGCTCACTTAGAAGCGGAATCGCAAAAATCCCAGTTGATTGAGTCGCATGCGACCGCGACCGCAGACCTCGAGGCGATGGTAGAAGAACAGAAGCAACTTGGGCAAACTATTTTGCAATTGCAGGAACAGTCTACCCAGCTACAGAACCGATTGCAGTATGAGGCAGCAGGCCGCCGCAAAGCAGAAGCTGCTTTGAAGCAGGCTGTGGAAATCGCCAATGATGATCCTGTGTTGGTTGCTGTGGGAGTGCGATTCGAAACGGCACAACGCATCGAGCGACTTTCGAATGAATTAAAGGCTACGCGTAGATTTTGTGTGAGCTTGCAGCAACAAGCTGTCGCAAAAGCAAAACAAGGCCAAAAGAGTATCAACGGTTAGATCAGACCCTTGTTGGTCATCGACTGGTACGCACTCTAAGACGCAGGAACAACAAGGGAATCCCAGCCCGCTGGTTGACGCTGGGACTGCCAAACACAAGTGGACTTGAGTATTTTTTTGTCGATCCGCTGCACGATGTAAAGATCGATGACGCAGTGGCTAACGTCCAGCGGCTGATCAATAAATACCCTGTGAATAATCCTCGCTAGCGACTGCGGCTCTGCTTAACCCAAATTTGAAAATTGGGTGATGCATAGCGAGTTCCCGATTTGTATTGCCGAAGGCCGTTTAAACGGTTTCTGGCACAACGAACGGCGCGCGATACTCTCGTTTTAGCATTTGGTTCGCTTGCTCGGAATCGCTGCCGATGAACTGCTCTGTTTTTGGATCTATGGTCAGCATTGGTCCTAACTTAAGATTAGCGTTCTCCATGGTCAAAGAATGAGCTTTCATCAACTGCTCCATCTCACCAACAAGCGATTTCCATTCCTTCACGTCAACGCCATGTGCATGCTCTATCGAAAAGGATTTGCCGGTTCGATATGCGATGTTCGCCAAGTTGCACCAGCCAGTAGAGTCATGCCCGACCTGAACGTCAGTATTCAGGATAGTCCTATCTCGTTTGCGAACCGCATCGAGGAAGTTTTTTTGATGAAGCGTGCCACCGCTGTTTCCTGAAAAATTCTTGACCAGCTTACCTTCCTTATCATATGCGGCTCCACGACCGCGTTGACCCTCGTATCGCCCACCCTCGCAATACGCAATATAGCCACTTCCAGGTCCTGGGCAACTTGGCGATTTGTTGCTGCCAGGTGCGGCTGGCAAATTGGTGAGCCCAATGACAACAGGAATAGAACCTGTGTCGAAATAGACGAAATGAACGTTAGGAGTCTCGCCCGCGTCCTTCCAAGCAACTCGCCCGCCACCGCCGAATATCCGCTTCGGTAACGTTACTTTGTCTAGGAAAACGTTATTGCGGAGATCATCCAAAACGTGGACTCCCCAGTTTCCCATCTCTCCCGAACCCGTATTCCAATCCCAGTGCCAATCGTAATGAAGATTGTTTCGAAAGATCGGCTTGTCTTGGGCAGGGCCGAGCCACAAGTTGTAATCGACTTTCGGATCGATGGTTAGAGGCGAAGTTCTCAATCCTATTGATTCTCGCACGCCATAGCGATTGACCCGGGCAGAAAGAATAGTACCGAGAGCTTTCTCTTCGTGCAAAAACTTCTTGATTTCTGCTTGCATCGGATCGGATCTCTGCTGAGTTCCTACTTGGCAAATGCGGTTGTATTTTCGAGCGGCTGCAATTGTTTGTTTGCCTTCCCACTGGCTATGAGACAACGGCTTTTCAACGTAAACATCCTTTCCTGCTTGCATGGCCCATATTGCAGCTAAACAATGCCAGTGATTGCAAGCGGCGATGACGACCGCGTCTATTTGTTTGTCGTCGATCATGGCGCGAAGATCCGCAAAGCCTTTCGCATTCGGTCCAAACTTTTCTTTGGCTGCAGCAACCTTTCCGCTATCGGGATCGCAAAGGCCTGCGATCTTAACCCCATTCATTTTTGAGAAAACACCCAGATGTTCGCCGGCTCGTCCTCCACAACCGACGAAGCCTACACGAATCTCGTCATTCGATAGTGAAAAAGCGTGAGATGACGGAACACTCGAAAGTGCACTCGTAGCGGCCACGGCCTTGACGAAGTTGCGGCGGGAAACGTGTTTCATGATTTCTTTCTTGGGGGGAATTTGCGAAGAACAGAAACTAGGGAATGGGTCGCAGCGGAAGCAAATTGCAAAAAAATCGCCTTGATGGTGCTTTCAACGACCGTTAGATCCTAACAACTTGCCCCCGAATACTCAATCTTCTCAACCCGAAAAAATTCAACTTGTACGGGCAAGCACCGAGTTAATAGCTTTTAATCCGGATCCAATCGGCAGAATTATTGCCGAGAAGTTGCCGGATTTTTCGCAACAATTGCCGGTGCAAAAGCATCCTATCCGCTAGATTTCAAGCCGTGGTCGGTTAATAATCGGTCAGGTGGACTGGCGTTACGGATTGCAATGTTTGTGCGGGTCACGTGTTTTGTGTTATGCGTTCCCAACGTCATTTCTCAACAACTCCATTTCGCCTTCCGACTTGGTATTGAAGTTGACGTAGGCTTCGCCCAGCCCCTTTTGCGTTTTAATTTTGCGATTTCGTGAACCGGTGGGCGCTAGCCCCGGGCGTGCGACAACTCTTGCATCTGGTCGTTTGGATTTTCGTTAACAACTTTCTTGGAACAATCGAATGAAACTGGATCGTCAATCATTGATGCGATCTCTAACGCTTTTCGCAGCGTTGGGAGCGAGCTTAATTGCCTGGCAAACGGGTTCGGCTCAAGAGGCCTCTCCTCAGCCAGAATACCCCCCCTTTGAAAAAGCAACGGAAGGCTTTGTCAAATCCGATTCAAAGTCTCCAGACAAGCAATCGCTGTGTGGCGTTTGGACAAGAGAAAAAGATGGGCAAATGCTTTTGGAATTGCCAAAAGACTTCGCTACGAAAAAGTATTTTATCGCTTTAACAGTCAATAGCGGCGATAAGTATGCTGGCTTGCAAGGTAACGATTTTTACGTTTACTGGCGTCAGTACAACAAACGCCTCGCGCTGATCGTACCGAATATGAATATTCGTTCGAACGGCGAGCCAGAATCGAAATCGTCGGTCAAACGATTGTTTACAGACACTGTCCTATTGGATGTCCCAATCGTTGCGATGGGGCCACGCGGCGGTGGACCGGTCATCGATGCCGACGCACTGTTTGTCGGAAATGCATCCAAATTTTTCGGCCCTTCGGTTCGCGTTCAAGATCCACAACTGATCAAAGTAATTAAGGCCAAGTCGTTTTCTAAGAACACCGAGATTGCGTTCGAAGTTGTTGCTGCAGGAGGCAAACTGCAGACATTACACTTTTCGTTCAGTGAGGTACCCGAAGAGAGCGGCTACCGACCACGCAAAGCGGATCAACGCGTTGGATACTTTTTGACGAATTACACAGACTTGGGCAGCTACGACGAAGACAAGAAACTTGTGCGGTATGTCACTCGATGGAGGTTGGAAAAACGGGATCCAAGCCTGAAAATTAGCCCACCCGTCAAACCCATTCGATTCTACATCGAGCACACAACTCCTGTTCGCTACCGACGTTGGGTCAAGCAGGGTATCGAATACTGGAACAAAGCATTCGAACAAATTGGATTTTCCGATGCGGTAGAAGTCTTCTATCAAGACGCAAAGACGGGTGACAACATGGACCTCGATCCCGAGGACGTGCAGTACAACTTTGTGCGATGGCTCAACAACGATGTCGGCACAGCAATCGGACCTAGCCGTGTGCATCCGCTCACTGGCGAAATCCTTGACGCAGATATCATTTTAACCGATGGCTGGATACGGCACTTTACTTTCCAATACCATGACATGATGCCGGATTTGGCGATGGAAGGAATGAGTGCTGAGACGGTTTCCTGGCTCGGTTCGCATCCGAACTGGGACCCTCGATTACGACTGGCACCCAATGCAAACCGAGATCATTTGAAAAGCTATTTCGCAAACCAATCCAAACTCCCATTCGGTGGTCACCCACTAACCAAAGTTGATTCGGCTTTGATAGGCGATCAGCCTTACGATGGATTAATTGGGCGTACTAGCCAAGTAAACGGTTATTGCACTGCTGCGGTTGGCAAACAGATGGATATGGGTATGGCTCGATTGGCTTTTGATCTTTTCGATGACGAAGGAAACTTGCCACAGTCAGAAGCAGCCGATCAAGAGCCAAAAAAGGACGAGACAAAGAAGGACGAGCCAAAGGTAGAGGAAAAGAAAACTGAGGAAAAGAAAACTGAGGAAAAGAAGCCTGAGGCAAAGAAACCCGAAAAGCCCAAGGAGAGTCTGTTGGACGGTATGCCGGAGGCTTTTATCGGGCCGCTTTTGGCAGAATTAGTAGCACACGAAGCAGGTCACACGCTCGGACTGCGGCACAACTTCAAGGCTTCGAGTGTTTACACTTTAAAGGAAATCAATTCGGAGGATATCAAAGGAAAAAAGACTCTTGCTTCGTCGGTAATGGACTACATTCCTATCAACATGCCCTACGAAATCGAAGGGGCAACACGTGGCGATTTCACGATGACTGGAATCGGTCCATACGATTATTGGGCCATTGAATACGGCTACACGCCTGAGGAGACCAAACTGCCAGACATCCTCAAACGGGTGAGCGAGCCTGAGTTGCAATACGCTACCGATGAGGATACCGGTGGGCCAGACCCAATGGCGCGTCGGTACGACTACAGCAAAGAACCACTTGATTATGCAGAGAATCAGATGCGACTCGTTAAGCTTTATCGTTCGCGATTGCTCGACAAGTTTGTTAAGGATGGAGAAAGCTGGGGTAAAGCGCGTAAAGGTTACGAATTGACTTTAGGCGAACAAACAAAAGCTATTAGTATGATGGCCAATTGGATTGGTGGGGCGACCGTAAATCGCGACAAGAAGGGTGATCCAGGCAACCGTCAATCGCTTATTCCGGTCGCCGCTGAACGTCAGCGCAAAGCGATTGCATTTGTTTTCAAAAACGCATTTCGCGACGAAGCGTTTGGAATCACGCAACCCATTCTGGAACGATTAACCAACGACAAATGGATCGACGAAGGTATGCGTTCCATGGGCGAATCAACGTTCCCAATCCACGATCGAATCTTGGGTGTTCAAGCGTCGACGTTGACCATGTTGATGAACCCAAGCACACTCCGTCGCGTGTTTGATAATGAGACGCTGGTGCCTGCTGAACAGGATGCGGTCACGCTGCCTGAGTTGATGGACAAACTCTATGCTGAGATTTGGTCCGAGTTGGATGCAAAGTCTGAAGGCGAAGTATCGGCCAGGAAACCTCGAATTAGTTCATGGCGTAGGAATCTTCAGCGCGAGCATCTGGAGCGGTTGATCGATTTAGCCATCCCAACCGATTCGAACGCCATTACCAAGCCTGTGACAGCTCTTTCGCTCATGCAACTCAAGGAACTCAAGCGTAAATTGGATGCGACTCTCGAAGGCCGAAACAGCTTGGATCCCTATTCTCTGGCTCACTTGGGAGAATGCCAGACTCGGACCGTCAAGGCAATTGATGCGATCTATGTCTACAACATGCCCAGTAGTTTCGGTGGTGGCGGAGGCTCGTTCAGTATTTTCGGCCAAGACGGTCAACCGGTCAAAACCAGCGAAGTTCCTCAAACGGATATGCCGTAGTTTTAGCCAGATGTGTTGAAAACGAACCAAAGCCCAGCGAATTTCGCAGGGCTTTTTTCGTTTGCCAAAAAATGAACCACGAAGACACCAAGTACCTTTTTCTTCGTGTCTTCGTGTCTTCGTGTCTTTGTGGTCAATAACCCAGTCCGTCCACGTCCATTCGACGGTTTGCAATTTGTTGGACATTCTGCCTTTCCAAGCTTGTCGAGAATGGCTGATCTGTTATCTTCGATGGATCGGAGATTCAAGACTTGCCCCTCGCAGTCGTCTTTTGTCCGGTTCAACGAGAGGTGTGGCGTATGAACTTCGAGCCGGTCGGACATTCCGTGGCGGAAAATGCAATGCTTGCAGAATTGCTTTCTGCATCAGATGCTTTGCAGTTGTCGAGGTACAAAGAATTCCTGAACCATTGTTGTGAGAACGAACGAAACGGCATCCTGGACCAGTCCATGGAAGAGGCGATCCATCGAACCTCGGGCAATCGCATTCGCGGACTGTCAGTCAGGCATGTGGACGGCCAAATCATCGTTACGGGCCAAGCCAACAGCTATCAGTCACGACAACTGGTTATCGATCTCGTGAAGACCGCAACCGAAGACTCGGGCCAGCAGGAATTTAGCGCTCGCATCGACATTTGCGTCAACGGCGATCGTACCGAAGTTGTCTACGCTGGATGCCCTGCATCAACCATTGTTGCATCCATCGAAGCGACTACGTCCAATGTGTCACAACCCAAAATGATTGGTCGCTAGGACCTCACCACAACGAGACGACAACATGGGATTGCTCATTACGATCAGCACGATATTGCTGATGATCGCATTCGTGCTCGGCCTGATAATTGTGCTGAGCATTTATGGTCGGCTTTGGGTAGAAGCTTATTCCTGCGGTGCCGAAGTCAGCATGCGGGAGTTAATCAGCATGTCGCTGCGAGGTGTCAACCCGCGAACTATCGTGACTGCGAAGATCATGGGAAAGCAATCCGGCATAGAAATTGATCAGGCATCTGGTATGAGCAATGCCCGATTGGAAGCTCATGCATTGGCCGGTGGCGACGTCATCAACGTAGTTCTGGCGACGATTGCCGCCAAGTATGCTCAGTTGCCATTAGGTTTTGACCGTGCAATGTCTATCGACCTCGCTGGTCGTGACTTAGTCGACTCGGTTCGCACAACGGTTTCGCCTAAAGTCATTCACTGTCCGGACGTAGCCGATCTGGGGCAAGCGAGCATCAGCGGTGTTTCAAAAGATGGTATCGAACTTTTTGTGCGAGCGTGGGTTACCGTGCGGACCAACCTTGATCAACTAATTGGCGGTGCAACAGAAAAAACGATCATTGCACGCGTTGGCCAAGGGATCATCAGTGCGATCGGCTCGACGGAGTCATTTAAACTAGTGCTCGAAACCCCCAGCATTATTTCTAAAAAGGTTCTGGACCGGGGACTCGACGCGAATACGTCGTTTGCAATCGTCTCAATCGATATTGTGAACGTAAGCGTAGGGACGAACATTGGCGCGAGCCTTATGATCGCTCAGGCCGAAGCAGACATGAAAACTGCAACTGCCGAAGCGGAGTCTCGATTGGCAATGGCCATGGCATACGAACAAGAAATGACGGCTCGCATCACCGAACGACGGGCCGAATTGATTCTAGCGGAGGCGTTGGTTCCGAGTGCATTGGCCGTCGCATACGCTCAAGGCAACTTCCACTTCTCCTCTCCGTCGCCATCTCAGGACAATTTTCCACACATTTGCGACGGAACCTCCATCGGCGCGTAAGAAATCGCGAACCGAGGGTCGCAAACCCAATGGCATTTATGCGATCTCATGAACCGGCGGGCGCTAGCACCGGGCCTGTGACTGTCGCACCGCAGGTGCCCTTGGGCTCGCGCCGTACCGCTACCAAAGTCAGGGTTATGCAAACGCGGAGCGTACATCATCAGGAATTGCTATCAGTTTCAACGTCGCCAAATCGACGAACACCCATCTCGTTTCGGCAAAAGCATAAGTGCGCTCATCTGATTTGCGAACGATATCGTATTTACGCAGCGCAGACACACGATCGAAGACGTCGATCCAAGTGCGAATCAAGATCTCTTCACCCAACTGTGCAGGCAACTTGTAAGTGATTTTATGGGATCGAACAATCCATCCAGTACCGGATTCACGGTATCGATCGGCGGGCCAGCCCACACTTTTGGAATGATCACTCGCGGCCTTGAGGGTCCAGCGGAGATACTGAAGGTTATTGACATGATTCAACTCATCCAGATCCTCCTGGCAGACGACTCGCCGATTAATGTAAATCGTCGGGATGTTCATTCGTTGATCTCTAGTGTGACTGATGGGGCACGCGGCTGCGCCGGTTAAACATTGCGGCTGCGCCGGTTAAACGTTAAAGAATACGGGCGATGATGCACTTGAGGTAGTCGGTCTCAGGGCAGCTCATGCAGCTTGGATGATCTGGCGCTGCACCGCGTTCCTCAAGCACTTGAATTTCTCGCCTCGTTCGTGTTCCTACCCCTCGTAACATATCCTTGAAGTCGTCTCGCGACACGCGGCCCGAACAACTGCAGGTCACCAACGTGCCACCTGGATTCAGCATGCGGACAGCCAGAAAATTCAGCCGATGGTATGCGCTCAATGCACGTTGCAAATGTTCCCTTGAGCCGGCTAAGCGAGGAGGGTCCAGGACAATCGTGTCGAACTTTTCGCCAGCATCCAATTTGCTCGACAACGATTCAAAGAAATCGGCTTGCTCCCAAGTGATTCGGTTTTCTAACTGGTTCAAGGTTGCATGCACCTGGGCGCTCTGCAATGCCTTGTCACTGCTGTCGACGGCAACAATTTCTTGTGTGGCACAATATTTTGCAATCGTCAATGCAAAGCCACCAATATAACAACAAATGTCAAGCACACGTGCGTTTGGTTGTGTCCATCTCGCCGCAGCCAGACGATTCTCGCGCTGATCCAAGTAGTAGCCTGTTTTCTGGCCACCCACAACATCGACGTTCCATAGCAGTCCGTTTTCCTCGATCATTACAGGTTCCACAGGTGCGCTCCCGACCAAGAATCGTTGCTCGGATTCCATCCCCTCGCTTTTAGCTGTTCGTTCGTCCACTTGCAAGGAAATACTGAGCGGACGATAGTGGTGAAACAAACGATCGACAATCGTATCAAGGAATGGGACCAGAGCCGCTGCTGTGATCTGTATGACAAGATGTTCTGCATACTTGTCAACCACCAGACCGCTCAGTTGGTCCGCTTCACTAAAAACGATACGAAGCGCTTGCTGGTGCGAGCCGTTGGCTAGCCTCGTTCGCAACTGGATGGCACGATCCAATCGACTTGAAATCAACTCCTTAGTGATCTGTTCATTGCTATCCCATGTGTACAAGCGCACACGTATACGGCTATTCGGATTATAAAGTCCGCGGCCAATCCATTTGTTTTCGGAATTGACTAGATCTACCTGCTCCCCAACTTGCGGAGTCGATGCGGGTTCGATGATCGAACTGACGAGAATCCAAGGATGACGACCTGAGAACGCTCGTTTGCTCTCGGTATTGAGAATGATTTGCCTGAGTGGCGTCACTAGATTTATTTCCGTTCGTAGACTTGTCTAAATGTTGGTTTATTTGCGATATCCAAGCGATTGTTCCTCGGAAATCCGTTGCGTTTCGATTCCAAGCTCGGCCGTCAGTTGATCCCATTTCAATGAGCAAGAAACCATAATCGGACCGATTTGATCAGGCTCGCGAATCGAGGCGACCAAGCAGTCAGCAAGGATGGCTCTATATTGATTGGCGCTGGCCATTCTTAAAGAGAGCTCCATCGTTTCTACCCGAGAGTCGCGGCTATTTATCGTTTGATAGGTTCGGTAATCACCTTGGACACTATTTCGATCGATTTGCTCAGTGGTCAATTCTATCCCAGAGCATACGGTGCGCAACGCTTCTCTTTGCTCCGGTTCTGAAAGCCAGAGAATAAATCGACACGAAACTGCCGTTTGACGAGTCTTTTTCCCCATTGATGCGATCAAGCCTCTGACGGGATTCCATGCCAACGCCGCGACTGCCCATTCGCCCGATGATTCAACTGCCCCTTTGAAATCAGGCCTATTGACTGAGCTTGGCCAACCAATCGCAAAGGAGGCGGCGGCGTGTGTTCTAGAAACCACCGAATCCCAAGCGTTCGTGGGCTCGACGCCGATCGTTTCAGGAAATAACTGCGCCATCCTCGACAAAACTCTCGCACTGATAGTGAATTCCGGTTGGTTCAATCGAGCTTCCATCTTCACAAGATCGAATAGCCCTCGACCTCGGGCGTTCGTGGTCGATGCGATAAACAGGAAACGGTCGACTAGCCATGCTTTTTCGTCTAGGCTGATTTTTGAAAGGTAATCTTCAAGCTTTTTTCGACGATCCTCACGGCTCGCTGCTAATACAGTCTCAGCTTGATTAAGCCAATGTGTCCATAGTTCCATCGATGGAGCGTTTAAATCTCGGCTATTGATCAACAAACTATCCAACTCTTTAAAAGGGTCGGGGTTCAATCCTAGCATGACAGCCCCGAGATTGGAGGCGCCCAACGGGACGGCATAAATTTGACCGCCGTAAGTCGCAATGTTTCGCCAACGGACCGGCCACGAAACCGTACTGCTTTCGTTAGTTACCGGGTCCTCGGATTGGGTTAGCCGTTTCGATATCGCTTGCGTCGGCAACCGTCCAATCGCTTCTTTCTGGACTAGATCGCCCAGCAAAACCCCAGGGTAAATCACCACGTCAGCGTTAAAAGGCTCACGCGTTGCAATCCTTTCCGGCGTAACATGCTCAATCTTCAAGGCCTGGTCGGAAGCGGCTTGCCAACGAACCAAAATTTCCTTTTCGAGTTCAGGTGCGCCCACAATCCAGATCTTCAAGGCCGGTCGCAATGAATCGGCTGGCTCGGCAATTATCTCCTTTTTTTTGGAGCCAAAATCGCACCCTGGTCCATGGATCAACCCGATAACGAGGGCTACCAACCCCAACTTCCGCATCATTTTCATCGGCATCGAAAGTGTGCCTCTGCCTTCAAATTAGGTACCATTGAACTCCTGCCTCCCGATTTTGTTATTGGATTTGCAACAGTATAGTATGCAATCGAGCAAAATGGACTTTCGCGTTTTTGCAGTTCTCACTTTCGATTTATCCTTTCCATTCTCTCCCAAGGCGGCTACATGGCACTTTATATTGGCGTTGACATCGGCACATCCGGCACCAAGAGCCTAATAATGGACGAACAAGGCACGATCCTGGCTGAATCGACCGCCGAGTATCCAATTCACATGCCCAAGCCACTTTGGACTGAGCAGGATCCAGAAGACTGGTGGCAGGCGGTCAAGAAAACGATTAAATCGGTCATCAAAACAAGCAAAGCAAAGAAGTCGGACATCAAGGCGATAGGGTTGTCTGGACAAATGCATGGTTCTGTTTTTCTCAACAAAAAAGGGGCCGTGATTAGGCCTGCGTTGCTCTGGAACGATCAACGCACCGTGGCAGAATGTGAAGAAATAACAACGAAGGCTGGCGGTCGTGAAGCCCTCATCAAAATGGTGGCCAATCCCGCTTTGACAGGTTTTACGGCACCCAAGCTGCTTTGGTTGAGAAATCGTGAACCCAAAAATTACGATGCTCTTACACACCTCCTTTTGCCAAAGGACGATGTTCGCCGCCGATTGACTGGGGTCTTTGCTACCGATGCAAGCGATGCAAGCGGAATGCTGTTGCTGGACGTCAAGAATCGCACTTGGTCAAAGGAGTTGCTCGGCAAACTAGATATCGACCCTGCGATCCTGGCTCCCGTATTTGAATCCGAACAGGTGACCGGAACACTTTTGCCCGACGTCGCAGCCGAACTAGGTCTCTCCACGGATTGCAAGGTAGTCGGGGGTGCTGGCGATTGTGCAGCAGGAGCTGTTGGAAACGGAATCGTCAAGCAAGGGGTTCTCACCGCGTCGCTAGGCACGTCCGGAGTTATGTTTTGCCATAGCGATGAGCCGCAATACGATGCTCAAGGTCGACTACATACGTTCTGCCATGCGGTTCACGGCAAATGGCACATGATGGGGGTCACGTTGTCAGCGGCAGGCTCACTGCAATGGTTTGTGAGTCAACTTTGTACCGAGCTTGCAATGAAAAAGGGAAGCGATCCTTATAAAACAATCAACAAAGAGGCGTTAGCCGTATCCCCTGGTAGCGATGGATTGTTCTTCTTGCCGTATCTTGCCGGCGAGCGTTCACCCCATGCCGATCCCAACGCACGAGGCTGCTTCATCGGTTTGACGAACAAGCATACGCGAGGACACATGGCAAGGTCCGTGATGGAAGGCGTTGGATTCTCATTGCGAGAAAGCCTTTCTATCCTTCAAGAATTGCAAGTTCCAGTGAAGGAGATTCGGGTCAGCGGCGGTGGTTCAAAAAGCCCACTATGGAAGCAAATCTTGGCTGACACGTTTGGCCAAAAAGCATGCACTATCAACGCGGAACAAGGACCTGCCTACGGTGTAGCATTGCTAGCCGCTGTTGGCGATGGTGCCTACAAGAATATCGAAGAGGCTTGTAAAGCGACCATTCATGTTGTTGAGAAGATATCGCCACAGAAGCCGTCGCAAAAGAAATACGATGCTGCATTCCCAGTTTACCAACGCTTGTATGCATCGTTAAAAAAGAACTTCGCCGAAATCAGCCAGCTATAGACTGGTTGGCTCCAAGGGCTGATGGCGTGTGTCGGTCGAATGCAGGGGCCGGGAAGCAGAGCTTCCAGAGTGTGTGTTCCCAAGCCGGAGCTCGGGAACGAGTGTAATCCCATCTCTCGGCTGACGCTCATAGATTTGGCATCCCGGTTTACTGAACTTCGATTTGCATGTCTTCACTCAACAATAGTAAAGTAAGCTGGATGTTATTCGGATGGAGTCCAAACTGGTCCGACAAAACGCGACGATAGCAGCGCAATTGAGTAGCATGAAAATCCGCTCGTTCTTTGGACCATTCCGAAACCGTTAACGACTCGGGTTTGCGATCCGTCTTGAAATCTAAGATTTCAGCCCGAACCACGCGATCGCCATCAAAGCCCAAAACGCACCGATCAATTACGCCACTCAACATCTGACCGTCAACGATTTGCAATAAACGCCGTTCGTTCGTCACCTCCAAATGAAGCATCCTCGGTTGATGCCAAGGCATGTAACGACCTGAACTCAATGCCAGCAACACCGAAGGCATTTCGCAATACTTAACGAAACGATCGACCCAGTCGTTCAGCTTGACCTGTCCCATCTCTTCCTGCGTCAACGTTGCGCCAGCGATTTCCTTAAGCCGCTTCTTGTTCGGCTTATAATCCTCAATCCAGCCGCGAATTTCTTCAAACCAGCGATGCACTAGCTTGCCGATGACAGAACCCGATTGATTGTCGTCCGACCACTGGGTAGCCAAATCGACAACGGTCGGCAAAGAACTTTGGCTAGGACGAAGCCATGGAATTCGTCGAACGGAAGCTGCATCCCGTTTCAAATCAATGGTGCGAACTCGCGGCCCGTCAAGGTTTCCAACCCGTTCCTCTGCGGTTGCATCGATCGCTGTTGGTTCGAGTGATGCGTACCAATCTTCGTTGCCAAAACTCCGAACCACGACCCCCGCTTGCTCGCTTTGCCCGGGACCAGCGAAGATCGAATGCAATACCGATCCCCATCGCTTCTTGGGGCTTGAGGAGGGTGATGTGTATAAGTACAGAGCATGTCGTGCACGAGTCAGAGCCACATAGAAAACACATAAGGCCTCCGACAATTGCTGGTTTGCAAACTCCCGAAATGCGATCCGCCACGAGTCATCGAGGTACTTTTGAAGGTCTCGATTCATATATCGCACGACACCGATCGGCGGCTTGGTACGATCCTCGTACATAGCAACAAATGTAGGTGGCCGAGAAATAATGGTTTGATCCAGCGTCGGCAAAAACACAGCGTCAAACTCAAGCCCTTTCGATTGGTGGATCGTCATGACCCGGACCTTGCTTATACCTGGAACCGACACTTTTTGTCGCTCGATGTACTCGACGAAGTCATGGATATGTTGGTTTCGCATCGCGTCAAACCGGTAGCCCAACTGAACGAACTGCTTGAGTCGATCTTGATCTCGATCGGTACATTCGTTCGCAATTAAATTCGCAAAACATCCCAGGGTCCTACCAAATCCGAAATCGGTAAGATGCTGTCGAAGATAGGCGGATAGCGTTACACGCTCGCCCGCAACATCGCTTGGCAATCGCTCTATCAAAGGAGAATGCCTAACATGAAAATAAGCCAACGAGTCGGATGGATGATTTGCTAACTTCATGACGCTCAATAGAAGCAATACGGGAGCCGAATCGACCAGCGGATTGCCACCTTCCTGACTTGCATCGACTTTGCGCTCTCGCAGCAATCCGATCATGCGTCCAACGTCCCGATTGGTCCGAGTTAAAACTCCGATTTCCGCTTGTGGCGATTTTTGGTGCAAGTCGGCGATTCGGTCAGCAACTTCATCGAACAGTCCATAGCTGCTCTCCTCCCCGTTTTGGTCCTTGTTCTTTTCGCAGTCTGCGTTACGAAACTCGACGTAACCGGGCAACCCTTCTCGTGAGGTTTCATGGTTAGAAAAATACCGGCCCATCCAGTCGGTCACCGCTTGCGTATCGCTGGCGATGATTTCCGATTCGTCCTCGTTGTAGTAGCGATCGTGCTTAGCAAGTTGTGTGAACACGGAGTTCACAAAATCGATCACAATGGGCGAGCTGCGATAGCTCTTTACCAATTTCTCTTGTCGAACATGATCAATCTGCTTGCCGACCGATTCAAAGATCTCTGAGACGCCACCACGCCAGCCGTAGATCGCCTGTTTGCTATCCCCAACACAAAAAAATGATTTGTTCGTGGTCGAGCCCTCAACGATCGCCTCAGCAAACGGTTTGATAATGTTCCATTGCATAGGAGAGGTGTCTTGAAACTCGTCGAGCAGCAAGTGGTCGATCGGGCAGTCCAAACGGGTTGCAATACCCTTCATGGCAACAACTGTCTCTTGCATCCACTTGGAGAGCCGCTCCGAAATGTCATCAAACGAGACTATGCGTCGTCGCGACTTTACCCATTGGAGCTGTTCATGGTAGCTGGCCAACATGCGATAAGCCGCTTCGTTCTGTGCTCGGCGGCTCGCCAATTCCTCTACCGCCGATTTCTTTGCCAACGTCAGCAGAGCCTTGATCGTCTCGCCTGGCAATTCCTTAGAGGAGTACTTCGCAACGTCATTGCAAGCGTTTTGAACCAAGGTCAGTCCGAGGAACTCGCCCCATTCGCTCGACTCGAATTTTGCAACCGCTTTATCGCGAGCTGCCCCATAACCTTTATGATCCAATTGCGATCCGCGAAATACGATTAGGGACTCGTTGGCTTGCTCCGCTGTCGGCCCCTTCGGCACCGTGAGCTGATTCCAGGCCTCTTCGGACGTCTTTCGAAATAGATCGTAACCGGTCGATACGACGTTTTCGATTTCACGCCGAATACCGCGAGTCGCTTCTCCCTTTGATAATTGCGAGACCAGCGACTTGAGCGCCGATTGGTCCATCGTGTCAAACATGCGACTGATCGCTTCTTGCTGCAATTGATCGGATTGAAATGGATCGGACAGCATCCAGCCGGGTGGCAATTTCAACTCAAGGGCAAAGGAGCGAGCAAGTTGTGAGTAAAAACTGTCGAGCGTACTGACTCGAAATCGGTGCAGATGCGAACATAGCCGACCAAGTTGATAGCGAACCGTGTCGCGTGTGATTTCCAACGGCTTGAGGACGCCTACCAAACGAACGAATCCCTCTTCGCTCTCAACGGCATCTGCCAGCCACGAAAGTATTCGGTGAAGGATCTCGCCGGCTGCCTTCCTAGTAAATGTGGTGGCCAGTATCGAGTCTAGCTCCTGATCGGTAAAAAGCAGTCGCAGCGCTCGCGAAGCCAGATTGTAAGTCTTACCGGTCCCAGCCGAGGCCAAGATCATTTGAGGCGAGAACCAATCCTTGTCAGCTTGTCCCTTTGCGAGATGCTTTTCCAATTGGAGTTTATTCGGTGGTCGCTCGGCGTTCTTGCGCCGCTCAGCATCGAGTGCAGCATGCGAGCGATCCAATCGAAGCTTGCTATCGCTTTTGCAGGGTGTCGCTTCCGTCTCCGAACCATGATCGATTTGAAAATCAACTACAGGATGGATCGCAGCGGCCAATTCCAGTTGACGCTTGGATTCGAGTTCTTTGTTCGCCGTCATTTGATCCCAACGTCGAACGACTGGGAACTGCGTGATCGCATTGGCTTCATTGAAATTCGAGATACCTTTGTATTTAGGTGGCCAGAACTCGCCAGCCATCACTTTGCGAGCAATCCCCTTGGCAGATTCGATGGCTTGGGCGTGCTGCTCCGGCTTGAAGTCAGCGATGATGAATTGCGTCTCGGAAGGATTTTTGGGAAGCAGAATGTAACCGAAACTGACTTTCGATAAGTCCTCGATTTTCAGCGTTTGGATCAGCAGACCATAAAGTGGCAATTGCCAATCCGTCCATGTTCCGTTCGGTTTTAGGTGGGCATCTTTTGGTTTGCCAGCATGATCGCCGGTTTTGTAATCCCACACCGCAAACCGACCATCCCGAGGATGATAATCGATTCGGTCTATACGACCATGCACAATCATTGACTCACCGTCAACGTCGAGCGTGATACCATGCGATTTTTCGACTTTGTGTTCGATGGTCTTGATTCGCCAACCCTCTGCGATCTGGACAGCTTGAAGTTCAGCAAACGCTTCGAGACGACGCACCGCTTGTTCGAGCTGGATCTGCAGCGCGGGCGTTGGCTTCACCCCAAACTTCTTTCTGGCAATAGCCTTGAGGTTCTTGGTGAGCCAGTCCGCAGTCGCTTTCACATCAGTAGAGGCTGCCACAGGTGAATCGATAAGTCCCTCTAGACACAAATGCAACAGATCGCCAAATCCTCCGCCATCTAGCTCCAACCGATCATGTTCGAACGCTCGGACTTTTTCGACTCGATTCAGATAAAAACGATAAGGGCACTGATCGTACTTTTTAAAATCAGTGACCGCCATGTCGCGAACGCGTTTGCTGGCGTCCGGAATGGGGATCGGAATGTTGGTTTGACCAACACGAGGCACCCAAGTATCCGAAATGAGCTGATCGTCGGCAGTTTCCTGTGGCGAAAGCAATAACTTTACACGTCGAGCAAGCAAATCCGATGGAACCGCTAAAAGCAATCGGCTTGGAGTCTGTGGATCGCCATCCAGACTAAGATGATTGAGAACCAGGTCGACACGTTCTCGCGTATTGAGGATCGCCAGCATGGCATAGCAATCTCGCGCGTAGCGGCGAGCATTGTCCATCAATCCGAGATCCGTTCGAAGTTGATTTGGGAGAAACGCATCTCCATTGACGCTCTCGGGCACAATCCCGTCGTGCATGCCCGTCAACATCAGGACACGCGTATCGTCAAGCGTCAGTTCCAGCCAGCCGAGCATTTCGACGGCGGACTCGTCTTGCGGAGGCGGTACATTGACCGTTTCAACCAGACTCTGCAGCCAAGCCAATGTTTCATGATACGTCACTTGCGCATCGAGATTCGTTGGAAGCTCAGCCAGTTTCGAAAGCGCTTGGTTGATCTCGCTGCAAGCTCGCAGCGATAGGTTACCCGCGACATCGTTGCGATCGACGTGCACCCCTTCATATAACGATTTGATAACGTGTCGAAGTGGGCCTGCCCACATGCTCAATTTTGTGTTTACCATTCGAAGCGGCTTCAGCCATTCGTCAAGTTTTTTTAGGACCGCCTGAAAAATGTCCTCCCCTTTTCCTTGTGGCCATTCAGGGACATTGACACTGCGAATAAGGCTCGACTGCTGATACTCATCCAAGTGAACCAAAAAGTCGCGGGGTAGTTGATTTGACCCGGACTCATCGTCGCCAGAGCGAATCAGCCAATCGTGAATGGCCGGCGTACGGACAAGACTGCTAAAAACATCAATCGTGCCATCGATCAGATAGTCAGCGATCAGTTCAACAACCCGCATCGGCGGAGACTGGCTGACCGATGTACCAGGACCATACCGAAGCGTGATACCCGCACGGGCCAGTGTCTCTTGTAGAGCTGGCACGATTTGTGGGTCAGGAATCCCGACGGTGACTTCTTGGACTGAGAAGTCGCTACCGAGATTGGCTAGCTGTGTGGCAAGTTCATTTGCTGCGTCGTTAGCGCTCGATCGCACGTGCAACTGCTCCTCATCGATCGCCACCTCAATATCTTGCCAATACTCTAAAGCTAACGTCCCGTCTTGATTGAAGCCAGCGGCATAGGATTCCGGAGCTCCAACAAGAACTCGCACGCTATCGGATACGGCCGAAAGAAATCTTCGCTGAGCGCGATTCAAATCGACCGCCCCCACCAAAATGATTTCGTTGTTAGTCCTCACTTCGTTGTTGTCGATGACAAATCGACGAGCGGACTGGACATCCCAAAGGCCCGCGATATGAAGTTCATCCAGGTAGTCACGCTGAAGTTTCGAAAGAACTTGCCAACGGACTTCTTCGGGTGAACCCTGGAGCTCTTTCACCACGTCGTCGAAATCGACCAGATCGGACGCTAGTTCACGATGGAGTGTACTTAGAATGCGGGCCAAGTCCATCCAAGGTCTTAGTTCGGCAAAATCAGGTACTTCGAATAGGAGCGGTTTGAGAAGTTCGTGGTCGGCTGCTCGCAAGACCTTGGTCCACGCGAGCACTTGTTCTAAGTCGCTAGCGAAAGGAAATTTGGCAGAATAAAGCTTTTCCGGGAGGGTTCCTATAGTGAGTAACTCGGGCGGCCGAAGGATCAACGATTGCTGGCTGGCCCGGGTCGCCATCAGCTGCATCAGTCGGCGACCGGCGAATCCGCCAGGGAGGACGAGCAAACACCGATCCATATCCCATTTATTGCCTCGAGTATATTGCTTTTGCAAATAGTCACAGGCAGCGTGAAGGATAGGACCGGACCAACCAAGATAATGAACTTGGATGGTTTGCGCCTGATCGAGAAGCGGACGTCGCTGACGAAATGGAATTTTGGTGGTTGCCATGGACAAAATCACCTCTGTACACTGTTCGTAACCCAAAAAAGAATGCTAGGAGAACCCGAGTTCTTCATTAGCCCATCCGAGATTGACACGTTTGGTCAATGGTTCTTTCGAGGGACAGTATTTTCGCGTAAATCCGAACGGATGCAACCACCAATGGAACGTGGCCTTCCGCCGGTCCCAATTCAGCAACCACAGGATTGCTAAGCATCGTGGGGAAAACAAGTGTCGCCTTTCGCTCGGCGAAAAGTGCGTTTATCCATTCTTTCGGGGAGAAGCTATGTAGGGTTGATTTTCAAGAAAAAATCCGGCACACTCGTTGGGAATATTCAAACACTTCATTCTCCAACGAGGGCCTAATTCTGTCTAAGGCTATCATGGTTGGTTGCGATTTGCACGACCGGTCGATGTTTTTAAAGTATGCAGTTGGGACTCAAGAGCCACTCCAAGCAACCTACGATAACGATGTTAAATGGCGTCTCAAGATGACCAATCGAGAATTTCACGACGCGGTGCTTCGAGAAAATTATGTTCCGTTTGAGCTGTTGCGGGCCAAAAAGCTCGAGCTGCCGTTGATTGCAAAGCAGTTACCTTCTTGGCGATTCTACCCTGAGTAGAGAATGCTTATTTGGGTGACCAAGGCCAATCGCTGCCGAGCGACTGTTGTTGTATTTCGCAGAGTTGAGTAATACCCCGCTTGGCCAGTTTCAAGAGGGCAGAAAGTTCGTCGTCGTCGAAAGTCGCTTCCTCACCGGTTCCTTGAATTTCGACAAATTTTCCATCACCGGTCATTACGACGTTCATATCGACGTCGGCTCGGACGTCGCGCGCGTAATCAAGGTCGAGAGTAGGGGATCCATCTACGATGCCGACACTTACGGCCGCAACACTGCCTCGAAGGGGATACTCGTTGGCTGGAACACCGCGAAACACGGAATTGACAGCATCCACCAGAGCAATAAAACCGCCGGTGATGGCTGCCGTTCGAGTACCGCCATCCGCTTGCAATACGTCGCAGTCGATCGTCAGGGATCGTTCGCCGAGTTTGTCGAGATTGGCAACTGAACGGAACGATCTGCCGATTAGACGTTGAATTTCGGTGGTGCGTCCGTCGACTTTGCCTGCGCGTTCCCGGCTTTTGCGTGGCGACGTGCTTCCCGGCAGCATATTGTATTCAGCGGTGATCCAGCCTTTTCCTCGACCCGCCATCCAGTCCGGGACTTTTTTCTCAAGACTTGCCGTGCACAGCACAACGGTGTTTCCACAACGATAGAGTACACTTCCCGGCGTTTGTTCCGTGAAATGTCTTTGGACTGTTACACGTCTGAGTTCTTGCATTAGCTCATGCTACTTGGCTTGCGGGGCATTCGGCGAGGATAAGGTGGCGATTGTTGGTCAGGTGGTTCCACTCCGTTTTCTTCACGCCATTGGTCTCGTTCGGCGTCGGTCGCATAGTATTTGAGCCAACCTTCCATGTCGTTATCTTGCAAACAGTGCCAATGAAGAAAATTGCGTTGCTCAGCGATGCGCTTTTCGTAAGCCGGCAAGATATCTCGAACGATCAAACAGTACAACTGGCGATCGCTTAGATGGTCGGTGAGAGCGAGGACGATCCGCTGGCTGTAGAGCTGTTGAATCGTTTGCCAAAGTAACGACGACAGCTCTAAGTCAGGTAGTGTTTCTGGTTTTGGCAGTTTTAGTTCCGGCTCGAACCATTGGCTAATTGGGAGGGTTGGAGCGCGCTCCCAAGCGAGGATAGAAGCCAAAAATTCGTTCTCTTCGGCAAGAGACATGTGCCGAATCGAAACCAAATCGACCGCTTCATCCAAATAGGGTTCGAGTTCGTCGCGAAGCTGAGCATTGCGCAAAAGCAGCTCCACTTCACTTTCCATTGGTATTGGCAATTTCAACATGTCCGTCTTAAGTGGGTGAGAATTAGGAAATCGTTAACAGTGTCAATTTATCCAACGCCGGGCTTGATTGAAGATTCAACTTGAACCATTTCGCAAATGTCAAAGAGAAATCAAAAAATAAATGCGAAGAAGCGTTAAAATCCGCATAACTTAACAAATTTAGCTTTTTCTACTGCCCCTCATCAATCGAACCTCCCGCGAGTGCTTCAATTTATCGCGGCCTGGTTACTCGATTTCACCGACTCCTGGTAAAATGCCGATTCGCTATCCATTGCTGCGAGCCCAACGACATCCAAACCAGAGAAAGAACGTAATGAGCGAAACGGTTACCATCGAAGGAGTCACGCTGACTCTCGGCAATTCCGTTTCGAATATGGCAAAGTGGATTGGTCAAGAAGAGCCGTTGCGTCAACTGGCGGCCTGCTGGCTAACCGTGGACGAGGTAGATCTGCCGCTAACTCCTCGACTCGTGGGGGTTCCAGGAGTTGGGAAAACAGCCCTGGCGATGGCCGCAACAGCAGCAAGGCAACAGGAGCTTTACATTTACCAATGCACCGCAGATACGCGACCTGAGGATTTGTTGGTAACGCCGGTGCTTTCTAGCAACGGGAAGATTGCCTACCACGCTTCTCCGCTTGTGACCGCTATGATTCGGGGAGCAGTATGCGTCCTTGACGAGGGGAATCGGATGAATGAAAAGTCCTGGGCATCGCTTGCACCATTGCTAGATCAACGCCGATACGTTGAATCGATCGTCGCGGGGATTACGATCGGCGCGCACACAGAGTTTCGCTGCGCGGTGACTATGAATCAGGACGATTCAACCTACGAAATCCCAGATTACATATTGAGTCGACTGCAACCTACGCTTCAAGTTGGGTTTCCGAATCGCAAAGACGAACTTGAGATACTCAAGTACCATTTGCCGTTCGCGGAGTCGGATGTTCTTGTAATGACTGTCGATTTCTTGCAACATGCTCACTCATTGAAGCTAGACTTCTCGGCTCGCGATGGCATCAACGTATTGCGTTATGCGCTAAAAAGATTATCTCAGAAATCGAACCATCCTGTGGCTAAAGACCATGCTTGGCGAGAGGCCTTGCAGGCTTGTTTAGGGGACGAGGCGCTCGATCTTTCGGCTGCAGCAAAGAGAAAGCAAAAAGCAGTGGGCGGGAATATACTTCCAACCGGTCTTGGGGATTTTTTCTTTGACCCTGACGATCCTTTGCACCCTGATGACAGCTGATGCAGGCAATTACTTTGAACCACAGGCTACCGCCCGCGACTCAATCGCAGCGCGGCCTTTGGTTCAGGTTCGGATTTTCCTAATGTTACTTGTTTTAGTACGTCCCGAAACGAATTGGAAATGCTGTTAGGATGGTTCGCTTCACATAGGCCAGCGAGCCGCTGAACCTCATCTGAATCTGTAATCTCACCCAGAGTTTGCGTTTGTCCTGGTTGGTGACTGATCAGGAGTAATTTGCTGCCGAATCGTACCACATACATCTGTTGGCGCGGTGCCATTGGAGTTCGCCCCATCACTTGAACGACATCGCCTGGAAGTTTCAAAAACGAATGTGGCTGAGATTTTCTCACCAACCAGGCAACCAATAAAAAGAAACTTAGAACCACAGCCAGGGAAAAGAACATCGATAATGCCGCTCCCCACGAACTCTTGGGTTTTTCCAGGCTGAGTGAGTTGTCCTTGGAAGAAGGCTTTAGTTCGAGCGGCGCTCGCGATTTAGCTTTACCGGGACTCGCAATCGTCGTTGGTGGCGACTCTGATTTCCAACTTGCTGGCTGTACCTCGGACCGCATGGATTCCGTACTTGCAGGAGCAGCGTTACTTGGAAATGCGTTACTTGGAAAAGGGTTTGAGTTAGGACTCGGGGCGAACACGCGTTGCCCGTTGGACTGAATGCTCGGTGGAGCAATGGATTGGTTTTGTGGTACTGGCTGTTGAATACTGACGCCGGACTGCCGGACTAGGCTCGGATCATTCGGTGATGACTGAGTCTGAGGCCAGGACGACTGTGCATTTGCAATTCCAATCAAGTGGATCGATTGAAGAATCAAAATAGAAACGACCACGCAAAATCGGCAAATAGCGTTTTGAGCGGAAATGCAATCGATCATGGGGTCAGCCTACTGTATTGAGTCGCTGCCAACGAGTTCAGCTACTCGAACGCAGAAGTTATCGTTTAGCACCAATACTTCGCCGCGTGCTACGAGTCGCCCGTTGACATAGACGTCGACGAGATCGCCAGCCAGTTTATCTAGAGTGACAACGGAGCCCTTGCGAAGTTGCAAGATTTCATCGAGATGCATTCGGGTTCGACCGAGTTCGATTTTGAGATCGAGAGTGACATCGCGCAGCAAGTCCATGGAAACTTTTTCAGGAGGACCTTCGCTTCCAATCAGCTCCTCGAGTCGATATTGCTGCATCTTGGGTGCGAGAAGGGAGTCTTCCACTTCACGCAAAGCAGACTCCGCTTGACTCAATAGCGATTCGGTATCCGATTGCCCTCGACCGGAATTGGTTTCCGTCGCGGCAGCGTTGGAGGCAGTGCTGGATTCCGACATGCAAACGTCCGTGTTTTTAGGTCAAACTATTCTTCCAAAACCTGGTAATCGGAGAACCCTACACTGAGGAGAACCGGTTCGCCAAGTAACTCTGTACTTGTCGCTAAAACGCGGCGTTGAATCAAGCCCAATTGGTTTTCCTGTAGCTCCTGCAGGGATGCATTCCTTATTTCCAACAGCATTCGGTGTCGGAAACGCTTTTCTCTCTCTGAAAACAATGCTTGCAAATGCGGCTCGTCGGCGCTATTCAAAGTACCGAACAGTTTGAATTCGACCCGAAAATTGTGATCAGCCCCTGGCAGAACAAAAGAGACGCTGTAGATACCCAGATCCAATTCGGCGATGGCATCCTTTTCCTCATTCCCGTGTTCTTTCCCCTTTTTGGCGTCTATTTTCTGTGCGACTGCGATGAGTCGGGATTCTGCGAGTGCTGCGACTTCTTCGCCCGATGGCACCATCAGGAAAAACACTATTGTTTCGGCAATGACTACTCCACTTACAAATACTCCGACCAGCAACTTGCTTTTGAGACCACCCCCTAGCAGGTTAGCCAGAACTCTCTTCGTTTCGGGATTCATTTCTTGTCACAATTTTCCGCGCCTCTTTAACCCAAGGGGCAGCGGCAAGAATAGCTGCATTGACCAACAATCGCCCGGAGTTGTAGGCTTGTCGGCGCAGTTGGCTCCAATATTCCCCATCATGGTATTCTCGCAAAAGCCTTAACAGCATTGTGCGTTCGGCATCTGGCAGAACCTGCAGCACGAGCGGAATCAGCGACTCGGATACATTGTAGACTGCATCGCTCCGCAAACAGACGGGCGTAATCCTTTCGATGGGTACAGACAGATCCGATTCCAAAGCGGACAACGCTGACGCTATGTTGCAGGCCTTGATGGAGTTTTTATCTCGCAAATCATAGGGTGGGTTCCACTCGCCAAAGGGACGCAGTTTGTCGATGTGCGACAATGCAACCAGGATGGGCGGTAGCGACTGGTGTTGATTGACTGCAAACCGTTGGCGTAGCTCATCGAGCAATCGAAGATCCGGCGCTCGAGCTGCCGTTGTGGCTGAACAAACCATTAGGATCAAATCGCATTTGATAAGTTCCTCATCAAGTCGCGAAATTGCGAGACGATCTTCACTGCCGCCAAATCCTTCCGTATCGAAGACAATCGCTTTCGGTAGCCCATCGCGATCAAGTACATACGGGGTAATACCGGTCGTGCATGGCAACGAATCTGTCACAGCCCGTAACTCTCCAAACATGGCATTCACCAAGCTGGACTTGCCAGCCTTCGTTTGCCCGAGAACGATAATGCGCAAGGGCTCGTCGGCGCGGCGGCCTGTGGTCCTGTCTGCCAGGACGCTATCCCACTGCGATTGTTGTGATCGAAAATCTCGAAAGGCCGGCTCGTGCATGGCAAGTTGCCCGCTATAGAGTTGAATGGCGTATTCCCCTGCCCGACGTAGGCTGTATCCAATCGCCCATCTTTTAGCCTCCTCCAACGCCGCGTCACTCAGCTTCCCTATAAAAGTGTCGTTTGCCTCTTTAAATACACCAGAGACAGGATTCATTACGAACCGAATCATTCGATAGCCTAATCGCCACGGACTATCATTCGAGGTCAGAGCCGCTGTCCTTTTCCAAAAATGTGTCAAATGTTCAAATTGGCGAATCGTCAATAAATGGGAGCCGGGAATATTCTCTTTCGCAGCCAGTCGCAAATCATGGAGTACGAGTTCTGCGATGAACATCGCGTCAGGTACCGTAATTTCAAGCGCCGGTTTGTCGGATGTGCGACCGAATCGCACGGCGACCGTGTCGAAGAGCTCGATCGCAAGCAGTTTCCATGCCTCAGCATCGTTTATCGCTGGCGGATTTGCTTCTACTTTGATTGCGAGTGCCTCAACTGCGACGCGTGCATCAACTTCGCCAGTAGCACCGAGTGTTTCGATTCGCACTCGGACACTATCTAGTTTTCTTAATCGGAACAATCGATCGATGTTCCATCCCATGAGCGACACGACAGCGGCTGCCACTGCGAACCAAGTCAGCAGTTCCCTTTCGTATAGCCAAAAACAGCCTGCTCCCATGAGAACGATATAAGGAAGCAAACAGAGGATCGCGACAAGAGCAAATCGAAGTTTCCATCGGAGCATTATATGGGCCGCTGCTTTTGCTAGTGAGGTGAGGAAGAAGTAGGTTCGCGGCCGATTTTAAGATAGTCAGCGAAACGACGTCGGCCCTCTTCGAGTTCCTTGGAATAAAACTCACGCAGCTTGGCGGAGTCGGGTGAAGTACCTCGACGCAATTGAGCGAAGTACCAACACAAAGAACAGCCGAGGGCATAGGTTGTGGCTGCATTGTATGCGGCCCCAAACGCACTGCCGAAGAAGGGTACAAACTTTGCGAGGATACTACGAACCATTCTCGCCAGCATGCTACTACCCACCGCGGTACCAAATTCTGTCATCAATTGTGACGTCAGTGGCTGTCCGTAAATCGAAGAGAGAGCATGAAACATTTTCGCCTGGATAGCAATGACAACGGGAATATCCACGAGTGGCCAAGGTACTGCTCCCGCTCCCCCAGCAGCCAAGCTGTAAGAAACGATATGAGGCCATGCAGCCGCATAGTAAATATCGCCTAACTCTGCCCGAAGCTCAGATTTCGCCTCCAGGATAGAACGTAGTCCGCGCGGGAACTCATCCTCAATCGACGTCCACAGAGACTCAAGCCCGTAGTCGGCAGGCGTGAGGCCGTCCTCGGGCAAGGTCAAATCGACGGCAATAAATCTGTCCGCGTATTCAGCAAACTCCTTGCGCTGATGATGTAGTGAACGAGCCAAGTCGGTCGGAATGGTTACCGGCCAAGGTTCTGTATCAAAAGGAAAGGGTAATACATGCAAATCGTTGGGGTTCTTATAGCCTTCATGAAGTGCAGTCTGCACAACGATAACCGACCAGTTGGGTCGCGCTTTGCGGATCGCGCGGAGTGCTGTGAGTATCGGCTTCTGTGCGTGGTCCATCGCCTTGATTACGACCATAACCAAATGTGCCTGTTCTTGACAGTAGGCCAAATCCTCGGTCGGATCGTATCCTGCTTCTCCCAGGCCTCGTGTATCAAGAAAGCGTAGCATGCACGTCGCTTCGTCTGGAAAAGCGTAAAGACTGGCGGTGCGTGTACAAGGTTGAAAGCCATTTCCAATCTCCCCCTTCGAGCTGCCTGTAATCGCGCGAACGATGGAGGTCTTTCCCGACTGGGCTTTGCCAAGCAACCAGATAACGGGCACCGGTAAACTCATTTGCGATTGGCGAAACAGTGCGTCAAGCCTGGCAGAACTGACCTTCGGCGTTAAAACGGCATCACGTAATGACCGACAGTAGTTCTTGATAAAAAGCATATCTATCCGAGCAATAAATTATTGCAATTGCTTTGACGCCACACAACATACAATGTAGCAACTATTGGAGACCGCTGAGCAACTGCCTAGCGAAAACGAAGCTAAGTGTTCTCTAGAATTCAGGTTTAAGGCGAGCGGCGGCCTGAATACTACCTGAATTGGTCAGTTCGATTGGACGAGCATTCATACTCGTACCCAATCGCTTGCGATGGTACTCGTAGTATCTTCCGATATCTACCGTCAGATGAACAGTACGGATAAGCTTTTTCCAGAGCGTAGTACGTTCTGAACGCATTGCAGATCGTTTACTCGTGGCTCTTAAGATCGTCGAGTAACTGGATCGCAGTGTGTTCTCTTTTTAGGTTGGTGTTGATATCGCCTCATCGAATTTGGATCTGTTTGATCCTAGCACTGGATAGTCCCAACGTGATGTTCGTCATGGAAGCCAGCGGCAATGTGCGATCAATCCTATACATGGCTACGCTGGTTGCAATTCGGTTGTAACCCGAAGATCAAAGCCTTCTACGCGCATCTGAAACCAAAGGGCAAAGAATCCAAAGTCGCGATCGTCGCTTGCATGAGGAAGTTCAACCCTACACGGAACTACCTCATTGAGACGGATCAAGTT
>CAMDKL010000049.1 GCA_945900945.1 Pirellula staleyi DSM 6068 | reverse complement strand
TTAAAAATGCGGTTTATCTCTCGTTTTTGTTTTGGGATTTTTTTGATTTAGCCCTGGAAGTACCCCGTTTGAGTCACCATTGCTACACTAAGCCGCAGCGGAGTGTGACATCTCGCAACCGCTTTCTATTTCATTTAACCCCAATCCTTTAGTCTCATGACCGATTCGCAAAACCAAACGGGCTCCAATCCAGATTCCGCTATTCCTGCCACGCAACCAGTCGCTCCCCCGACATCTGGCGGCGGACCAATCAATTTGGAACAAATCCGATTGATGCGAGAAGCTCAGCAGCTACGAATCCAGCAGGACCAAAAGAGACAAACGCGAGAGAAGCAGGCAACCAAACCTCGCCCGCCTAGGGATCAAGCTGTCCAAGGAGAAAATGCTTCAGCAGCGGCTAGTACCGTGGCCGCCGCCAATCAACCTGCTCCAGAAAAAATTGACGCCGAATCACTTGCACCTCGCTACCGCTCGAATAACGATTCGAACCCGACGGCGTCGAAGATTCCAGCTCCGAGCGTCCGAACCCGCAGCAGCGACGAAGAACAGTCATCCCTCGACGCTGAACTAGCAGGAGCGGACCTGGATGGTTTAATGATTGGCGATCGCATGCTCCGCGTTGGACGATCGCTGGAAGACGGTTCGCGACACCAAGGCAAGGTGATCAAGGTCCATAATGCTAATGTCTTTATCAGTCTTGGTGGACCGGACGAAGGAATCGTGCCATTGCTTCAATTCAGTACTCCGCCCGTCGAAGGGCAAGCTGTCGACTGCCTGATTCGGGCCTTCAACGAAGAAGAAGGTCTCTATGACCTAGCCATACCCGGTGAAACAGTAACCGTCAACGATTGGGACGACCTCATCGAGGGCTCTGCGGTCGAAGCCAAAATCGAAAGCGCCAACACCGGCGGCGTCGAATGCTTGGTAGGTAACGTACGCGGCTTTATTCCAATCAGCCAACTCTCAGAATTCCGTGTCGAATCCGCTGCGGACTACATCGGACAAAAGCTCGTTTGCATCATCACGGAAGTCAACCCACGAAGAGGTAATTTAGTATTGAGCCATCGAGCTGTCTTAGAACGGGAAAAGGCCGCAAAACGTAAGGAACGCCTCGCCGCATTGGAAGTAGGTGAGGCCTGCGAGGGTATTGTTCGTAAAGTTATGGACTTCGGTGCGTTCGTTGATATCGGGGGCCTCGATGGCATGATCCACATTAGCCAACTTTCATGGGACAAAATCAAACATCCCAGCGAAGTGGTTAAAGAAGGAGACAAGATTCATGTACGCGTCGAGAAAATTGATGCAGAGACCGGTAAGATCGGCTTGTCCTACCGTTCATTACAGGACAACCCTTGGACAGATGTCGACGCTCGATTTCCAATCGGTACTCTGGTGCGTGGTACAGTGACACGCCTCGCAAATTTTGGAGCGTTTGTTCGACTTGCAATCGGTATCGAAGGACTCATCCACATTTCGGAACTGGCGCATAAACGGGTTGTCAACGTCGCCAATATTCTCAAAGAGGGAGAAGAGGTTGAGGTGAAAATCTTGACGGTCGAACGAGACAATCAGCGGATCGGTCTTTCGCTCCGTGCCACTCAAGCCAAACCGGAGTCAGCCAATTCCTCCGCACAAAAAGCCGAACCCGAGGATGAACCGAAGCGAGAACCAGCGGTCCGTAAGTTTCAAGGAACACTAAAAGGTGGAACAGGGCTGAACAACGGCGGTGAGTTATTCGGTCTCAATCTGTAGTGGGTTTTCTGATAATGGTTTTTCTTCATTGCGGTATTTCAATCGGGGACGTGCATGGCAGATTCAGGAGTCGTGATTGCAGTTGACTTGGGAGCTTCGAGCGGGCGGGTGATTGCAGCCGAGATGAAATCCGATCGGATTCAGTTAACCGATGTTCACCGCTTTGAAAACGCTCCGGTGCACATCGGGTCGCGGTTGCACTGGAGTCTTCACGGCCTTTGGCAGCAAATCGAGCAAGGAATCAATCAGGCTGCCAAAGAATACGGCGATCGCATTGCTAGTATCGGCGTGGACACTTGGGGTGTGGATTACGTGCTGCTTGATCGGAACAAGGATCTGGTAGGACCTGGCTTTTGCTATCGTGATGCCAGAACGAATGGCATGATGAAACGCGTTTTTGAATCGATATCACAGGCAGATATCTTCGAACAAACCGGTGTCCAATTTATGGAAATCAACACCCTCTACCAACTCTATTCGATGCGAGCAGAGAATTCTCCATTGCTCGATGTGGCCGAGCACTTTTTGATGATTCCCGACTTCATCCATTGGCTGCTTACTGGCCAAATGGTTAATGAATATACCAATGCAAGCACCACGCAAATGCTTCATGCAACGAATGGTCAATGGTCATCGAAAATTCTTGACGCATTGAATATTCCAAAACATATCTTTAAAACGCCTGTACAACCAGGTACACAACTCGGCAAACTACGATCCAGCATTCGAACGCGAACAGGTTTGGACCAACGTGTCCAAGTGATCGCGCCAGCGACTCACGATACGGGCTCGGCAGTCATCGCTGTACCGGCTGACGGTTTTGCAAGTTCCAAACCGAATTGGTGTTACATTAGCAGCGGAACATGGTCACTGATGGGAGTCGAGTTAGCGGATCCCATTCTCTCGGACGCTTGCCGGCAATTGAACTTCACGAATGAGGGTGGCGCCAATGGCAGCGTGCGATTGCTAAAAAACATTGCAGGCCTTTGGCCTTTTCAACAGTGCCGTGCCTCGTGGCAACGAATGGGAACGAATTACGAATGGAGCAGACTGGCGGCTATGGCTGACAGGGCAAAGCCATTGAAAAACTTGATTGATCTCGAACACCCCAAGTTCGTCGCGCCTGACAATATGCTTGAATCCATTTTGGGTTTTTTAAGACACACGGACCAAGCTCCGCCGGCAGACGATGGAGCCATTGCGAGAGCGACTCTGGAGAGCTTGGCGCTTCGCTACCGATTGTGTCTCGCAGGGCTTGAGCAACTGCTCGGCTATCGACTTGAGACGATACATATTGTCGGAGGTGGAGTCCAAAATGCGTTGCTTTGCCAAATGACAGCCGACGCCTGTCAGCGGCCTGTAGTTGCAGGACCGGTCGAGGCAACGGCCCTTGGAAACATCATTTCGCAAATGGTCTCACTCGGGAGATTCGCTTCGATTGCAGAGGGGCGTCGCTGGATGCGTTCAATGAGTGATATTGTTCAATATGAGCCCAAGTACAGTGACGACTGGGACAAGGCCGCCGAACGCTTGAAATCGTATAGCAGCATGGCTCAAAGCTGGTGATATCTAGCCCAAAAGACCCATGGTCGGTTCCAAGCCGAACATGTGGTTCATGTTTTGAATGGCAGCTCCGCTGGCACCCTTGACCAAATTGTCGATGGCGGAAATGAGAATGATTCGGGGCCCATTTTCGCGGACTGTAATGTCCACGTAATTCGTCCTCGCGACAAATCGAGTTGCAGGCAGATGCGACACAACGCGAACGAAGGAGCTAGCGTCATAATACGTATTCAAGCATTCGCGGATCTGATTTGGGGTCGCACCTGCCGCTGGATGCACATAAATGGTTGACAAAATCCCACGTTCCATTGGAGTCAAATGGGGAGTGAAAACGATTTGAGGTTCGACCCCACTGAATCGCTTGACAATGTCAATAATCTCAGGCTGATGGCGATGATTGCCAACCGAGTAAGCCGAAATGCTCTCGTTCGATTCGCAATACAGATTTCCAAGTTTTGGTGTGCGTCCAGCACCACTGACTCCAGACTTGCTATCCACAATAATATCCAATGGTGATATGAGCCCTTCTTTGAGGAGCGGTGACAAAGGCAATATGGCTGATGTGGGATAACATCCTGGGTTGGCGACCAATCTGCAGTCCTTCAATTCATTCGCGAAAAGCTCAGGCAACCCATACGGGGTCATTCCTAAACGGCCTGCGTCTGGATGTTGTTCACCGTACCATTTCTCATAAAGCGCAGGCGTGCTCAATCGGTAGTCAGCCGACAAATCGATGACTCGGCAACCTGCGTCCAATAACTGCATCACATGATGCGCCGAGGCTCCATGCGGCAGACAGGAAAAAGCGACATCGCATCGCTCCGCAACTTGAATGGGTGTCAAGTCCTCGACTGGCAGCTTGAGCCGGCGAACAAGACTTGGATGCATATCGGAAATCATGCTTCCATCCGCTTGTCGGCTGGTGGCTGCAAGGATTTGGGCTTGAGGATGCCCGATGAGCCACTGGATCGCTTCGATAGCTGTGTAACCAGAAGCGCCTATAATGCCGACACGAATCATTTAAATACCTTGTGACTAATTGGACTAAGACTTCTTTGCGTTGCCGCGACGAAGACCATCCAGGATTCAAAAACAGGTCGATTGAGATTCTACGCAAAAAAAGGACAATGGCTACTTGAACTAGGGAACTTGGATGTGTTCCGCTAAAACTTCACGAACTATATTACGTAGCTGCCCGAGTACCATTGCCGTTGCTCCCCAAACGAAATGGTCCTCGACGTGAAATCCAGGTGCGTCGAATTCCACAGTGCCGCGTTTCAGTGTACCAATGCTGATCGCGTCGCTCGACAGCAAGTCGCGGAGCGGCAGGAAGATCAATTCCGCAACTTCATCCGGATTAGGACTGAATGACGGTCGTACCGAGCTTGCGGCGACAACAGGCGTAACGAGATGACGGCTCGCGAAAACGTACAGTGGCGTCAGTTCGCCAATGGGTTGCATGGAATCTGTAGTACACCCTAGTTCTTCGCCAAACTCGCGGCAAGCAGTCATCCAAACCGTTTCCCCGGCATCGGATCGACCACCAGGCAAAGAAACTTGGCCACCATGATCGGCCATTTGTGTTGGGCGAAGAGTTAGTGGAATTGTCCACTCGGAACCATGCATAGGTATCATGCAGATGAGAACGGCTGCCCCGTGCGAGTACTTGGGAGCAGGGCCACGATGACGCCCATACGCATACTGAGGTGCCAGCTCGCGATGCGAATCACAAGGTGCCCTGGTCTTGTCCGACTTCGACATGTGCCGACGGAGCAATTCAGGAAGGTTGGACAGGTTTACTGTCTCGTTCATTTCGTTGTGTTTTCGGTTCGGCTTAAACGAATTATTCGTCCACTTTTGACGAGAATTGGATGGGAACGTACATTACGCCCAATTCCATTCCTTCATTCTACGCGACAAAACCATCGATTACGACACGAAAAGACCATGCACCACCTGCCTTGTTTGCTGCTTATCCGACATGCCCAGTCGGAGAACAATGCCCTCGAGGATCAATTCCGCGTTCCGGATCCCGGTATCACTAAACTAGGTATAGCCCAATCAAAAAAACTGGCCCTGTCGATGGCTAGGCTTGCTCCAACCGTCTTGTACTGTAGTCCGTTCCTTCGTTCCTTAGAAACGACGCGTTGGATTGCCGAACATACGGGTGCCGTCCCCAATGTGCGCCAGGATATTTATGAGCAAGGTGGCTGTCACAGCGGATTCCAACCGGGACGCCGAATTGCACAAATGGGCATGAACCGCGAGACTCTCGCTCGCCAATATGCCGGCTGGCATTTGGATGAACGCATAGGCGATGAAGGCTGGTACGATCTCGATCACTACGAAACCGCTGACGAAGTTCGCAAACGAGCTCTTCAAGTCCGGAAATGGTACGAGTCCGAATCTCAAATGCATAGCGCCCAAGATCGGGTCGCCATGGTCATCCATGCAGATTTCAAGGTGCGATTGCTGGAGGCTTTTTTAGAAGACGATTCGATTGAGGAACAGCTCGGTGATATCGTAAACACATCCATCTCCCGATTGTCATTGTCCCAGGGTCGATGGCGAATAGATTACTGGAACATGTTCTCGCATTTGGATCCGCATGAAATTTCTACTTAGCAGTCTACTGCTCCGCAGTCGGCATAGCAACGATTGCGGAGCGATCGTCCACATTCAACTGAATCACGAGATGTTGCGATGGCTTCAGGTAATACGGAGTCCACTGGAGTGGTGGCAATGCTAAGAGCGTCCCGCATAATGCAGTAATCGATCCGCTGTGAGCGATGGCGACAATCGTGGTGGACTCATCCCCCGGCATGGCAACCGCATCGTTCAACCAGCACATTGCTCGTTGAGAAACTTCGTCTGTCGTCTCACCACCACCCGGTCGATATATCGACGGAAGTTCGAGCATGTCGTGAGCACGCTCAACCTCCTGCAACGGTATCTCGGACCAAGCGACCGATTGCCAAGTACCAAAAAAGCGTTCTCGCAATCGGCGATCAGGACGAGCCCCGGCTCCCAATTGATTGGCCAACCAAAGAGCCGGTTGGGAGCAACGCGCTAAATCACTATGCCATATTTGTTTCGGCCGATCATGGAATGGTAATTGACAGAGAGTGTTTGTCAGTGATTCTAGTGTCGAGCCCCAACCGTCCTCGAGCGGCACATCGCTGTCGCCATAACAGAGGCCCTTGGAATCAATATGAACTGCCGGATGTCGAACTAGATAGACCCTCTTGGAGCGAGGTGACTCAATCATGGAGCAAGTCGATGGAGCGACCAAGCTTCCGTAGAGGCTGTGCGTTCGTATCGGAACCGATCGTGCAATCGCGACGGTTTTCCTTGCCAAAATTCCATCAAGTGCGGAATGACTTTATAGCCACCCCAGTTATCTGGTCGCGGAATGGGTTGACCCGCGTACTTGTTATCCAATTCTTGAATTGCGATGTCGAGTTGCAAGTCATCCAAAAGGATCTGTGATTGCGGCGACGCACAGGCGCCCAATTGGCTGGAACGGGGGCGAGACGCAAAGTATTCGTCTGAGATTGCAGGCGACGTTTTTACAACCAATCCTTCGATTCGGACCTGTCGATCGAACATGGGCCAAAAGAAATGAAGAGCAACCTTGGGCTCCATTGCCATCTCCCGACCCTTAGCAGAGTTGTAATTTGTGAAGAAAAGAAACCCATCGCTTTCCATTCCCTTGAGCAGAACGATTCGGCTGCACGAACCACCCTCTGGATCGGATGTCGACAGTGTCATCGCATTGACTTCAAACCATTCCGGGAACTCTATCGATTGAAGGAGCGAGAACCATTGTTGAAAAAGATGCATCGGTTCAAGCGGTAACTCGTTCCGAATAAGTCCGCCATAAGTATAGTTTCTCCTTAAATCTTGAATACTCAATTGCATTCCTCCGATTCGGCACCGTTTTTGCTTGCCTGTATGCTCCAAGTTGTCATTGTGGCAATCCTATCACTTCGCGTAATAACAGGCGATAGACGAGTGTTTTTTCTCCATTTTGCCTGCGGGTGTTTTTTTCATGAATCGCATACCAAAATCATCTGCTTCGAAGGATGAAAATCCCCGCATTTGCTTGGCGGGATCTCTGTTGGTAGCTGCGCCTGGGGTTCAGGATCCAGTCTTTGCCCGTTCGGTTTGCATTATTGTTGAGCATTCAAAAGAACAAACCATAGGCATTATGCTGAATCGACGCTTGGCGATGGAATCGGAATCGCTCTGGGATCAATTGCTGGAGGGTGGGGCTAAACCGACCCATTCTGATTCGCATATCAATTTTGGTGGCCCACAAAACGGTCCGGTGTTGGCGATTCACGATAATCAAATGTTAGCTGAGGGGGGCAACAGTCAAGGCGTATACATGTCCGCGCAATCCGAAACTTTGAAGAAACTAGCACTATCGACGCCGGATCACTGCCGCCTTTTTATTGGTCACGCAGTTTGGCAAGTTTCGCAACTTGAGACAGAAATAATCCAAGGCGATTGGCACTTACTGACTGCGGTTCCCGAATTGGTTTTTGCTGACGAGCACACGATGTGGGCACGCGGGATTCAAGTTATTGGGAACGGTATCATTCAAGCCGTGACCGGATTGCCACATTTCATGGCTCAGCCGTTTCTTAACTGAATGATCTCCATTGGTATTCGTCTCGTAAGTCGATTAGCTGGCGACCATGATTAATGATTTCCCCACGAATCCCTGTTCAGGTTGTCAACACGAACTCGCGTGTAGCCTGATCTCGTTCTCTCTGTTTTGACAGAAAAATTAGGGACAGGAAAATTTTGGATCTCCAGAGAGCAACCCGAAGCCAGAAAGAGAAGGATTTTCCGAGCCTAGGCCTCAAAAAACCCCGGGGTTTGGAGCAGGCCCCAAGGAACACTGATGGCACTGTATCCGTACAGCGGAAATCGCAAATTTAAAATTTTGGCGATTCTGCTATTGCCAAATATAAAGACCGTCGCTGACCCCAGCGAAGCGATCTCGCGGTGGAGATGGCTCCGATCGTCGAAGTCTGAGGCAGGAAGTGCTGCGTCTCTTTAGTCGGTTTCCGTGAACGAGACTTTCGCGACGAGACAATGATTTTGCTATCCAGATACAAAGCAGGCGGACGAGGATCGCTGGCCTCTTGCGAATTTGCGGTTGTTCAGAGCCGCTGATTCTTTCAAGCTTTGCGGTGAGCCTGCGGCTCCGCTCCTACCGAAGTATTTTTTAAATCGCCAGACCAAGTCAACCCACATTCGTCCGTCGATTCCAATTCGTTTCAAGATCGGATCTAGTTCCTTGGGTATGTCGGCTTTCTCAGCACTGCCTCGCTGTCGTCCCGTCCAGTCGAGCAATGTCAAATAGTCTCTTAAATCAAGCGACAAGAAACCCTTGTCGCTAGCACGAACACCCGTCGAGCTTAATTGCGGTCCGGAATGGGATCGTTCGTTAATAGTTAACGGAGACAGCCAAGCATCTCGAGGGATCGATGGTCCCCTGTGTTTCTTTGACGCAGCATTCATTTTTCGTAGCTGTTCAGGTGTAGATGTTCTCAAGACTCGACCTGCGTCAGAAGTTTCAATGGCAACCAACTCAGCTGCCGCCGATGGGATCGTTGCACCTTGGAGTGACTTGATACGATCATAAGCGGAAGTATGGACCGATTCTTCTGGAGTTTGCGCCATTGCAGCTCGAATTGGATTCAAATCGACGTACATACTGCAAGCCAGCAGGCCAGCTTCGTCTGTGATAGCCAGGGCTTTGAATCGTCCTTCCCAAAAATGGCCAGTCGCTTCGTCTTGTTTATTGGCAAGTCGAGCGATGGGTTCGCAGAGCGCCTTCATAAACCAGGAGGGATTCGACAATCGCGCACGAATTGCTTGAATACGTTCGGCGTTGTTCGCAAGTGTTTCGACATCGTTAGAAGTAGGATCGGCCAGTTGTTCATCGATTCTGCGGCCAGGGAAGACACGCAGCCAACGCAGAGCGACCTCGGAGTTGGACCAGTCGGCGATGACGTCAGGGCGAGTACGGATAATGACGTGCATATGGTTTGACAGAATGGCGTAAGTCAAGACATCGACGCCAAAGACGGAGGCGAGTCGTTCCATACGGCACCGAATCCATTCGCGTCGGTGTTCGAAGTTCTTGCCGGAGACAACATCGACACCGGCCAAGTAGGCTCGGCGAATACAACGCTGGACCAAATGGACGATACAAACGGAATGCGGATCAAACTGTTCGGCTCTAGGAATTCTCGGCATAGCAAATCTCCTTTGCGGACCAGGGTACCAAACAGCCAGCTCCAAGTCAATAGGTGCCTGGCACCTACTTAAGAGACGCTTACCTTTTGTGGCTAGAACAAAAGGTAAGACCCTCGCGCCGCAATCAAAGGTTAGAAGCATTTGCCAGTGGCGAGCGCCTATGTTTTGGCATGCACAGTATCGCTTCCAACACCATGGCAATAAGCATTACAATCACAAACCATCGCCAAATCTCTTGGACCAAGCTCCTGGCCGATGCCCCAACCTCAATACGCGACCAATCTAATGTACCGAACAAATTGGAAAGTACTTCGGCTGAAACCAACTTGCCACTATCTTCATCACCAAGTCGATTCTGTGCAATCAATAGTTCATCGCTTTGGTAAACACCAGGATGTTGCGAAAACTGGTTGGATAGCACATTCGCATCTCCAGCAGCTTGGATTGCATTTTCAAAGAGCAACGCGGCTGGTTGACCAACCGTCGCCATGCGAATTGAACCAATTCTTGCCGAACCCGCTGCCAAAACGCGTTGTATCGCGATGTACATTACGATACCGTCCGCTGCAAAAGTCGAATCTCGCAGTGAAGGTGTCGTTGTGCAAACGTAGACTCCGTTCTTGGTAGAACCTGACGCGTCAACCCGCATCAGCAACGGCAAATCTTCAGTCATCGCAGCCAACACGGTTCCTTCTGCCTCCAAAGAGCAGATACGCTTGATCCCGAGTTGTCCAACCGGCAATGGTGCTCCGTTTAGGGTGTTGCCCAGCAGCTCAGAATCGTTGCGCCATTGCTGAACGCGAGCCAGCGTCGCATCCGCCTCGGAAGTTTCGGGTCCCGACTTTTGATTTGCCTCTAAGGTTTTCCATCCCATCCACTGAACGCCTAACGCATGCGTGTCGTTGGGCGTCTCCGGCGGAAAAAGCAGCACCTGCCCACCCGCAGCAATAAATTGAGTCAGCAAATCCAGCGAACGGCCCTCAGGCAATTGCTCGTGCCAAACCACCAACGCAACCGTATTCCAATCGATCGAGTCCAATTGCGAGGACGCGACCGTTTCCGTCTCGCACTCAATCGCTTGCTCAGGCGAAATATTCGTGCACAATTCTATCGCTTCAATGACCCGAGGATTGTCGCTCACAATGACGGTTCGTCTCGACGGCGGTTTCTCATAAACAAAATAGCTGCTGTTGTCAGCGGAATTCGTATCGCCAGGAATTCGGACCAGTCCCCAACCTTTGTCGAGACTAGCGTCTTCGTTTTCAGACGACAGAGCGATTCGATAGTCGTTGACTTCTGCTGACTCAGACTGGAGATCGACATTCAAAACACTTCTCGCACCACCAACCTCGACCTCGACCGGGATCTGCATGGCAATGGGCACCGTCACCCCAAGCGTTCTTTCGATTTTGAAACTCAGTGACAGTTCCACTCCTTGCGTTCCCTGTACTCGTTTTGCAGACAAAATTCGAATCGATCGGTTCTCATTCGAAGCCGCACCGAGATCCAATACTTGAAATCGAACCTCTTGTGGTAATCCAATAAAGCCTTCTCGATCCGCAGCCCATCGGCCATCGCGGCTTCGCCAATCGCTCTCACGCATGTCAGAACAAATCCATACATTGACGTTTCCAAAACGGTTGTTCTTAACGTAAGTCAATGCCCGTTCAAGCATCCCTGGAACATCGCTCGTAATGCCATTTGCAACCAACGACGGATCGGAAACCATCGCCGCTGGCGATTCAAATTCAAAGGGTTTGTCCCGAGCAGAATCAAACACCACCACTCGCTGTACACCGAGCGTCTTCAGCGTGCTCGATAGTTGCGTCACCGCAGATTGGAGCTTGGTCATGCCAGTCCCAGTTCGCGTTTCCTGCATACTTGGCGAACGGTCCAAAAGTACGAGTGCCACTTCACTCGATCGACTTCCCAGCAATCCAATCAATCCGCTGGCTAGTGGCCGCGAAGTGAAAAAGACAAGACAAGCCACAGCCAACGCCCGCATCAACAAGATGAGCCACTGCCGAAGCTTGGTATAGCCACTCGACATGCGACTGGCCTGCAACAGAAACATCATGGCCGCCCAAGGAACTGTTTGAAAGCGCCTCTGATTCACTAAATGGATTAGGATAGGAACCGCAACCAAAGGCAACGCCAACAAGATCCAGGGCTGAATAAAATTCATCGAACACCCCGCCCGCGAGTTCTGCCGACGAGGAACCGCATCATGGGATGCTCATACGTTTCGCTCGTGATAACACGATGATAGTCCACGGCAGTTTCCAGCACGATCCGTTGCAAATCCGTCAGATACGTTTGCAATGCCCGATGGTAACGGTCCGCGATCTCCGTCGGCTCGACAAACAATGGCTGCCCACCCTCCATATCCGTAAACCGAACCGGACGCTGGAACGCAAACTCGATTTCAAGCGGATCGAGCAAATGAAATAATGCCACATCATGCTTGCGAAATCGCAAATGCTCAAAGCAGCCCTTTAATTTCGCTGGATCAACGAAGAAGTCGGAGATAATGATCACCAATGCTCTCTGCCGAACCGTTTCAGCCAGCTCGTTTAAAATCGCTGGCAACTGAGTATCGCCCGACGGCTTGGCATTTTCGAGCGTATCGAGAATCACCTTGAGATGCGCTGCGGAGCGTCGAGGTGGAATGTTCTTCACGATCTTTTCGGCGACGCAGGTCAACCCGACCGCGTCCCCTTGCTGAGCCGCCAAGTAAGCCATTGAAGCAGCGATTTGCCTCGCATATTCAATCTTAGTTGTCTGTCCTTTGGACGCATAAGCCATCGAGCCGCTAGTGTCGACGACCACACAGCAGCGTAGATTCGTATCGGCTTCAAACTCCTTGACGTAGTACCGATCCGTTCGGCCAAAGGCTCGCCAATCGAGACGTCTCAGGTCGTCGCCTGGTACGTACTTGCGATACTCCGCAAACTCGACACTCGATCCGCGATGCGGTGATGAATGCCGGCCAGAAATATTGCCTTGCATGGCGTGCCGCGCCAAAAGCGGTACGGCAGCTAAACGCGAGAGAACTTTCGGATCAAGAAACGATCGTGCGATTGGGAGCATAGGTTAAACGTCAGCCTTATTCCATTTCCTCAACCAAACGCTGCACGATCTGCTTGGCTGACATACCCTCGGCTTGAGCAGCAAACGTCGTGATAATTCGGTGAGTCAGGACCGGCCGTGCAACCGCTTGGATGTCTTCCATGCGAACCATGTAACTCCCGAGAAGGGCAGCTCGACTCTTGGCACCCAAGATAAGATTCTGAACGGCTCGCGGACCTGCCCCCCAACTCACATAAGGCTTGAGCCAACCTGGAGCTGTGTCCCCTTGCGGTCGAGTTTTGCGAACCAGACGCGCTGCGTAGTTGTAAATATGATCGGGCACCGGTAGTCGTCGAACCAACCGCTGGTGCGCAATGATTTCCTCCGCTCCCATTAACTGGTTGAGTTTTACGAGATCATCACCTGTGGTTGTCCTAGCGATTTGAATCTCCTCTTCTTCGCTCGGGTAATCCAGCTCGACCAGGAACATGAATCGGTCGAGCTGAGCTTCAGGCAGCGGGTACGTGCCTTCTTGCTCAACGGGATTCTGAGTTGCAAGAACCATGAAGGGCGACGTGAGTTCGAACGACTTGCCGAGCACCGTGACTCGTTGTTCTTGCATTGCCTCAAGCAGGGCCGCTTGTGTCTTTGGCGGAGCGCGGTTGATTTCGTCAGCCAAGATAATGTTGGAGAAAATGGGGCCGTGAATAAATTGGAATTCACGGCGGCCTTCTTGCGTTTCTTGCAGGATGTCGGTACCGGTAATGTCCATAGGCATCAAGTCAGGTGTGAATTGAATGCGGCTGAAACCCAGCGACATGGTTTCCGCAATCTTGCTGACAAGCAACGTTTTTGCCAAACCCGGCACACCCATTAGGAGGGCATGTCGACGAGCGAATAAGCAGATGGCCAATTGTTCGATGACAGCCTTTTGCCCGACAATAACTTTTCCAAGTTCGGCGGCAAATTGAAAATAAGCCGTGCGTAATTGATCGATGGCTTGCACGTCATGGTCCGTAAGTTTTGGTGCTGTTGCGGAATTCGACGTAGCAGAAGTGTTCATAGCGGGGTGAATTAGTGAAGGAAATCTGACAAAAACCTCCTCCAGGTTTAGACCAAGCCATACAGTAATGCAATAGGTCAGTACCTCAATTCTTAGAGTCTATCCGGAAAACATTCACTTGTTTATTATGGGTTTATGCTGCTACGCTGCGAGATTTCGATCCTCGTGAAGTAAGCCAATGAGACTATTGAATTCCTGAACGTGTTGAAGCGCACGCAATTCGAGGTCGTGGCTCAAGAATACAGGATCCTTGTGGCCGTTCTTTACAGCTGTTTCGAGGACGTTGACTGCTCGCATTTCATTGCCAAGCAACGGGAAGGCTAAGTATTTGTCGACGAACTCGAGGCTGGTTTTGCCATCGCTAACGGCTGCGCTCGCCAGCATCAAGTCAGTTGCTTTCGACCGTTAGAAGCGTCCAGCGAGGCAGCCTCAATTCGCAGAGTAAGACATCGTTGAAAGCTCTCTTGAACCGTTTCGATTCCAAGCATTTCTCGCCACTGTCCGACGCGATAATAGGCGAGAGCCGTCCTCCTCCGTTTCTCTGCACTTCGAGTATCTTGTTGGCAGAACCGATCGGCAATGGTTGCGGCCTCCTCCAGTTTTTCCAATAAGGGCCTTGGGATCCGGACTTTGCATCATGATTTCGGAAAACACTCCGAGATAGCCGACATATTGCATTGCCTTGGAAGGGAGTGTCGGATGGGCGTCGAAGGACTGTTTTGTAACGGCTACAACTTGGGTGAGTATCTTCTCGGCTCTTTGAGGCTCACCTGTCCGAAAGTAGAGAGACGAAAGAGCAAGATTGTTGTTGGTGATATATCCATTGATCGTAATTGGAAGTGCTTTCTTATCCGCGTCGGACATTGGGCTTTCCGATTTTGGTTTGAATGCTTCACCGCTTGGAATCGCCGCCAGCACTTCCTTGTCCAAACGCGTTGACTCGTCAAAAAGTTCGCGGGCTTTCTTTGGATTACCTTTCCTATAGTTTGGCAGTCGCAAGACGGTTTTTAACCTCAGCCAGTTGAACGCGTGCCTGATAAAATTCTAGCAGTCCTTTATTGTCGTCTGGGGAGCTGCTAGGGTGATCGATGACAGCTTGAGCCAATGCTTCCGCGCGGTACAACAATTCATAGCTGCCTACGTCGGTGTCTTGCAGCGCGTCCGCTAAAATTGCTTGCTCGTCAATCGTGTACGCCAACAATTCCTCCGGTGTCGGGTCACCGCCAGGATCCGCATACCGGCCTGTGATCTTAACCTCATCCCCCTCGTGGATCGCATAGCCGCTGATCCGTTCGACCCAATTGCCAGTTGTGCCCTGGTGAAGCGTTTTTAACAATCCGAAAGTCACCGACCATCGAGTTAGGCAGCAACGGATTGGATTGGCGCTGGCAGCGATGATAAAGGTACAATTCGGCCAACAAACTCGAGCGCTTCGAGACACGGCGCAAGTTCCTCGGCGAGCTCAGCATACGGGAGCAAAAATGCGGTCCGATCCGGACCCTGCCCCGACTCGAGCATCGCCTGGTATTCGGCTAAGGCACTGGCCATGAGCGATTCCCGACCGCCGAAGTTTGAATCAATGTTATTATTGCCAGAACGAACCCTAGGACCACCCGTTCGCCATGCGAACAACGACACAAAATCTAGGCCTGCCTCTTCTGAATGCTATCTTCGCTACGGCCTAATTGGCTGGAAATTTCCCCAATGGACAATCTGTCAATTTGCCTCAGCAAAATGACGTCCCGATAGTCCGGCGGAAATTGCTCTAACATGTTGGCTAAAATCGTCAGCTGCTCGCGTCTCCCCACCGATTCACTTGGCGAAGATTCTGGACTTGCCAATCCCTGGGACAAACGAGCCGACAAGGAATTGAGATCTTGCTCAATCGAAACTTCAAGATAGATATTTCTCGCTTCCGTCACGCAAAATCGGCGGATCAGTTGGGCAAGCTGACCTGCCAGAATGGTCCTTAGCAAGGTCAAGTAGCTTCGAAAGCCTTCGAGAACCTCACCAATTGCCGTACGATCCCCCTCACGAGCATTTTGCAATGCATGGGCTACACCAGGGTTGGATTCACACTTTTCGCCCATCGCCTATTCGCTTGTCTCGTCCCATTCCAAATGCGGGTTATTCGCTGGTCATCTGAAAGAACGATACACCCTACGTGAGCCCATTTGTTTCAAGAGCGCAACTTTGATATCGACAGCGATCTTCACGAACGACAGTTGGGAGATTATCTCCACCCTAGGAATGAGGTAAACTCAACACACGAGCCTGGGGTTATGGTCGCAACGTCAACCCCAGGCTAACCCCCTGTGGCTAATGAATAAACCGGGCAGAGAGGTGATGTACCGCAGAGAGGCGATGGAGCTTACAATTCGAAGCGTTACTCAACTAAAGGAAATCATGTCGCTTCCAATCGTTATCTTGCCAACCACAGAGAAATGGGATTGCCACCAATGTGGGATTTGCTGCCGGGGCAGCTTGATACCGCTTTACGACGAAGACTTAGCGAGACTACGAAGCCAAAAATGGGAGGAACATCCAGAATTTCGTAACACGCCCGTAATGGTTCGAAACCAATCGTCTAAGAAAGCTTTCCGATTGGCACATCGAGCTGATGGAAGCTGCGTTTTCCTGAGCGATCAGGGACTCTGTCGTATCCATTCGGAACTGGGATTTGAAGCCAAGCCGACGATTTGCCGAGTCTTCCCTTTGCAATTGGTCCCTCGCAATGGAAAGGTTGTACTCACCGCTCGTCGAGCTTGCCCATCTGCTGCTGCAGATCGTGGGCAGCTTTTGAAACAGCATCTTCCTTTTGTTCAACAGTTCATTCGCGATGGCCGGTTGTCGACCAAAGCGATCGAACCTCCCCCATTAAAAGCTGGCGAGCAACGCAATTGGAAAACAGTTGAGTTCGTTCTCGAAACCGTATCTCATTTATTACTAGACGAACGTTTTCCGCCAGTAAGACGAATGGTCCATACGCTCCAATTTGCTAACCTTTTATCAAACGCGAAGACCAAACCAATGGAGGATAAAAAGCTGACTGAACTGATAAAGACGTTGGCTCAACTCGTACCGGACGAGTCGAAACACTTTTTTGACGACCGCCGTCCGCCAAGTGGTTATGCCAGGATGGTTTTTCGCTCAATGGGAATCGAATTCGCTCGCCTTCATCCACAATTTCGTCCAATACCAAGTTGGTCGCATCGCATTCAATTGCTCAATACTTTTTTCCGATTGGTCCGAGGTGGCGGCCCGTTGCCAGAAATTCAACCACCTTTTCCACAGGTGCGATTGGAACAACTTGAGCTTCCTTTAGGTTTACTGGATCCGTCGATTGACTATCCACTTGCTCGGCTCATTGAAGCGACGTCGGCATCCTATATTTATGCTTTGGCGGATCGAAAGGGTTGGTCGGTCGTCGAGAGCATTCGAGGACTGGTCTCCCTATTTCCAGTCGGTCTTTGGCTTTTGCGTTGGGTATCTCATGGTCGAAATCCGACCGCAGAGGACATGGTCCATATCGTCGTGTCCCTCGATCGCGGCCAAGGGTTTGCTTCATTGACGGGGCCACTGCATCGATTTCGCCTTCAAATGCTCTCGTCAGGAGAGTTAGAGCGGCTTGTCGTTTGGTATGCGCGTTAGCGGGTCTTTTTTGTAGACGATCATGGATCTGGCGTTTGCAGTTGGCTGACCGATGATCATAATCAGGGGCTTCCCATGCCTCAATTTCCCTGCCGGAGTCCATTTTGATGCGATATTTAGCCCTCTCTTTCCTGCTCGGTATCTCGACCCTTGGGGTAGCCGCAGAAGGTCCAACGTTGGCGCCCCCAGAATCGAATATGCAGTCGATATTCAATGGCAAAGACTTGGATGGCTGGGATGGAGATCCTAGACTTTGGAGCGTCCGCGACGGTGTGATCCACGGCGAGACGACCGCTGAAATCCCCGCAGCTGGAAATACTTTTCTGATTTGGAAAAAGGGTACGACAAAGGACTTCGAATTGCGACTGTCATTCCGTTGCAATGCAACCAATAATTCTGGAATTCAATACCGTTCCAAACATATCACGGATGATAAGGTTAAAAACAATTGGGTCGTACGCGGTTACCAACATGAACTTCGCAATGAAGTCACGTTCACGAATACTTCCAGTTTTATCTACGACGAAGGTGGCAAGCGTGGCCGAATCTGTCTAGTGGGTGAAAAGGTAACATGGGGAGTCGAAGGTAAGAAAGTGGAATCCAGTTCTCTCATCGATCAGGAAGGATTCAAAAAACTATTCAAGCTAGATGATTGGAACGACGTTGTCATTATTGGCAAGGGAGCCCAAATTCAACATTTCTTGAACAATCAATTGATTCTTGATTTCACCGACAATGAGCCGATGCTTGCGTTGAAAGAGGGGATTCTGGCTGTGCAGCTTCATGCGGGCAAGCCAATGTGGGTGGAATTCAAAAACGTCCGAATCAAAGCGATCAAGTAATTTATCGAACCGCGGGCGATTTCAAATCTGCCACGCAGACTTCGGATAAAGCAATATCGCTAGCGATTCAGGCCCAGGCTAGCGCCCAATAGCTCAGTAAGCTCCCAACCTATTTTAATCGTACAGGTCGAATTTTTTGGGTGACGCCCGCTCAGAATCAAAAGACGAAACCAGCATGCAGGCAAAACGGACGATAACGTCAAGACAATTAACCATTCTAATGGCTGTGCTGATCGCTGGGCCTATTGCTTGTGGGTTGCTTTTGTCTTTTTTCACGCCACGCATGCCAGAACCAATCCTGCCCGCTTTGGTGAAGTTGGATGCGATTTGGATAACACCGACGGAAAAACCTGAAGATCGTCGACTTGTACCCTGTATTTCCATAAAAAATCCGACCGTCTCCCCGTGGCGCAATCTATCGATTGGATTGAACGACCAGTTTTACAGCCTGGAACCGAGGGGTGTTGAGGCTGGTGAGATGATTTCCATCCCATTGGAAGTTTTTGTTGCTCGCAACGGAAGCGTTCGGTTTCCGGTCGGAAATCGGGACATTAAACTCGTAACGGTGTTTGCCCAAGTTGAAACGGGGCTACGTGCGGTAAGCGAGCACACAATGCCAGCTAACAAATCTGTACGACGAAAGGGCTCGGAGGGCGACGATGAGGGCTGGGTATCGGGCAATTGATGTAAATTTTTAACCCGCGAAGCGGCGGGGAGCGCATGGATTTCGCGAGCTGGTGACCACTCCTGACGATTCAAGCGATCTGCGCTATCGCTTCGATCGGTTAAGCATTAGTTGCTATTGCGAAATTTTTGCATCAGGAAAGTCGAGAGAGCGAACACGGCCAATGAGATGCCGCCAACCAGGAAGCTGTCTCGCATCCAAGTTACTTGCGAAGCGAGATACCGTTTCACTTGAAAGCGGTAAGGAGGGTTGGGATCTCTTAGCCCATTGTTGACTATTGCATTCCAAAAATCCCAAGTGTCCGCAGGTGCGCTTAGAAGAGCGGATTTTCTGACTTCTGCGATGTATTCCGCCTCCGTCAAATTGAGGTTGGCGTTGGATTTAGTTATCTCCGAGATATAGCTGTATCGCTCGTAAACCAACGATCCACCATAGGTTAGGCCTAGCAAACTAATGAGAAAAGAAATTGCGGCAATCGGCCCCAGCCATTTAGCCGATCGACCTTTTGTTTCCTTTTTTGTAGGGACAATGGAAATGAATTGAGCCAGTTTTCGAATCGTTGGCACCTCTACTGTTTTGCCGCATTCGAGGCATGGTAGAGTCATACCCGCTTGGCTTCGGTTGACGGGGATTTTTGCCCCGCAAACACACGGCAAAAGAAACTGGGACATAATTCGGCTTTGGTAGAATGGTGAATGGGGACGGCAGACAAAAAACTCTTACGCAAGTGGACACCCGAAGGCTCATTTCATAAGAACTCATTGTGCTTTAGAGGATTCTATCCTTCAAGTGACTAGACCTGGAGACGATCGTAGCTAGAATACTGCACCACGCGAGGCATTTGCAAATGTGAGTGCTATGCGGAATTGATCCCACCACTTCGTCCCACCAGAAGATTGAAAAGCCCAGCATCTTCGACTGATTCTTTCGCGTCAAGTAAAGCTACCAACCCCTACTTCCATGCTGCGGTTGGTCAAATACAAAGAACACGACCGACGAGCAGCGACAGCATTGCAGGCCAGAAATCGGGGTTGATAGTTGAATTCAGTGTCAAGGATGGTTCGATTCGGTCGTGTTTCAAAAGCAGCAAATATTTCCGTAAAACCTTGGCTCAAGTGTACTTTAGCGCAATCGTTTAAATACACTGGAGATCCTGCCGTAGTACTCGGTGTTTTGGTTTTTGCAAAAACGCAAGCGATCACAGGTCGTTGAGCCATGGTAGGCTTTCGTTATTCGTAAAAATTTACCATTTATGTTCGGAGTCCCGTCGGTAAGCAGTTAGGTGCTACACTTCCCTGCCTGGCTCTAGCAAGGCATCAGGAAGCGGAACCTTGCTTACACACGAGCACTCCGATCCTCCATTATTTTCGTGGTTTAGGAGTTATTACCTTGTTCGACGGCCTGTTGGATTTCGATGATGATTTGCCTCGCAGCGCTGACGACTTGGATGGCCTTCGCAAACTGTCGCTTGAGGAGGAAGGTGATGACCAAGGCGATGTCGCTGTGGTTGATGTAGTCGTTTCTGAAGATCAAGTCCAACTTGAGAGCGAAGATGATTTGCTTTCGGGAATGGAGGAGGTCGAAACTTGGTCGGATGACCCGGTTCGAATGTATTTGACGCAGATGGGCGAAATCCCATTGCTGACTCGTCAAGAAGAAATTCGGCTGGCCAAAAAAATCGAAGTCACTCGACGTCGATTCCGCACCAAGTTGCTCGAATGCGATTACGTGGTGCAATTTGCCTACAAGATTCTCAAGCGTGTTCATACCGGCGAATTGCCATTCGATCGTACCGTCCAGGTTTCGGTTACCGATCGCCTGGAAAAGGATCAGATCCTTGGACGATTACCGCACAATCTCAAAACACTGGACGTCTTGCTCAAGCGGAATCGACGCGATTACCGCAACGCCCTGAGCAAATCGCTCCCAGTTAAAAAGCGAAAAGAAGCCTGGCAGTCCCTCGCTCGTCGTCGACGCAAGTCGGTTCGAATGATCGAGGAATTGGGCCTGCGTACCCAGCGGATCGAAACGATGATCGGAGTGCTCGAGCGATTGGGCGACCGCGTAGATGAGATCATGCACGATTTGGCAACGCTCAAATCGCACCAAGTAGCCCCCTCACAAGTGACTCAGTTGCGTCGCGAGTTTCGCCAAATTCTGGTCGCTACCCAAGAAACGCCAACATCTCTACGCAAACGCGTAAAGATGGTCAAGAAGGTCTTCACCGAGTACCAACGTGCCAAGAAGCAGTTGAGCGAAGGCAATCTTCGTTTAGTCGTTTCCATCGCCAAGAAGTATCGGAATCGCGGTTTGAGCTTCCTGGATTTGATTCAGGAAGGAAATGCGGGCCTGATGCGAGCTGTCGATAAATTCGAGTATCGTCGCGGTTTTAAGTTTTGTACGTATGCCACTTGGTGGATACGTCAGGCAATTACCCGAGCTGTTGCAGACCAAAGCCGAACCATCCGTATCCCGGTTCACATGGTTGAAACCATGTCCCGAGTTCGAAATGTTTCGCGGCAATTGCTGCAAGAGTTGGGACGCGAGCCGACCCTCGAGGAAACCGCTCGTCGTGCGGAAACAACAATTGAAGAAGCTAGGCGTGTATTGGCTATGAGCCGGTATCCGATCTCGCTCGATCGTCCAGTCGGCAACAGCGAGGATAGCCAATTCGGCGACTTGCTGCCTGACGGTACGGCCGAGAGCCCCGCCATCGGGGCCGGACAAGAAATGCTTCGTACTCGTATCAACTCAGTTCTGAAAACACTGAGCTACCGCGAGCGCGAGATCATCAAACTCCGGTACGGGCTTGGGGACGGTTATAGCTATACGCTGGAGGAAGTGGGTCACATTTTCAAGGTGACGCGTGAACGCATTCGTCAAATTGAAGCCAAAGCGGTCCGTAAACTTCAGCAACCAAGCCGATCACAAGAACTAGTCGGGTTCCTCGACTAGCACAAATCTTCGATTGTTATCCTAACTTTTACAAAAGCCTCGGTTGAACCAAATATTCAACCGAGGTTTTTTCGTTAAGGATCGAGCGGGAAATTACTGATGTGGAGTGTCCGAAGACGGTCAGTGGTCTCCCACGACTGTCGGAACCCCTCCTGGAGCGGTTTGCTTTTCTAATTATGGCAAGAGCTTTGCCAATAGAATTTTCCTTCCGTAGCCACTCAATTAACACTCAAATGGATCAAAACAATGCATCGAGCCATTCTTTTTTTCTATTCGTCTTTTTGGTTTCGATCCGCGTCGCGTCGAGTGCAAATGCCCAATCAACTCGGGGCGGCCGTTCGAGCGAGCAAGGCCCGAACAAAGATGCCTTCTGTAAACTCGGCCCTGACTCAATGCCGATCGAAGGTATACCGAAAGGGAAATGGGCCGGGCCGACTATTATTCCGAGCGACGTGTTTCCAGGCTAACAACATACCTACAACCTGGTTGTACCGGCCCAATACGATCCTGCTATCCCAGTTGCAGTCATGGTCTTCAATGATAGTCGAATCATTAGACATCTCGTTGGATGGCAAGCAAATTGAGACTCGCCAAGTTGATAGTGAGTGGATGGAAGCACACTTGGGAATCGAAACTTTTGCACTCGCGACGCCGGAGCTACATTAGGTAAAAGTCGTGAGATCTGACGGAGGTAAACCGATCCAATGGTTGGACGTGATGCTCCAGGAGCGGCACGGAATTTCAAAAGTCGATTGAAGATTGAAAAGCCATCGATCGAATGATTCTGCTTGGCTCGACCCCAACTTGTCCAGCCAAGGACCTCAGTAGCGAAAGTCACACATTTTTAGACGAAAATCAATGCTTATGATCTTGGGGCTGTGATCTAAGCAACCCTTCGACTTCCAGCATCAGCTCGTTCTTTTTGTCGGGAGAGACTTCTGCTTTCAGTCCAGAAGTTGAGTAGGTAGCGTAGCGTCGATCAACAACACCCACCGTACTTGGTTTGTGGCCCGAGATCCCCTCGGCCATGACGAACTGCACGACGACGCAATCATGCATACCTGCTACCGCGCCGTCTCCGTCTTTATAGGTGGTGAGCGTGAAGCTTCCGTCTGATCGGATCTGACCTCGGGCCTGCACATTATGCTCTCTAGATTTGAGCTCTACTGTTCCGACATGGACGATACCGCCGGTCGTGAAGCGGACTTTGCCCGACACCGGGTAGGTCCGCAGTTGGTCTGAACAACCAGTTAATACCAAACACAAAGCGACGACAGATACCGTGACCATGTGAACCGCAAATGTCTTATTCACTAAGCCCAACCACGTTTCCATCGTGTCGATTACAAAGATTGCCAAGAGTTTCAGTATCGATTGATTTCGAAATACCCCTAACGCTGCCGTCGGCCAACGCGAAGTAGCAAACACCTGGATGCCAACTTCCCCAGCTCACCAGCCCGTTCCCTTCATCGCGATTGTTTTGCACGATAGGAACAGTGGGTCCACCGACTCGAGTCGAGTTGAAGACGTTATCACCATTAAATATAAACGCATCTTCTGGAGACTTGCCAAGCTTTCCCATGGGTACGTGCATTTCGCCAACAAGAATCGTATTGCTCAGTCCATCCGTAACGTCGTTCATACGAATCTTATCAATCCAATCCAACGGGATGTTGGAATTGCATCTAGCGTGACTGGAAATGATTACTCCGCTTCCGTTGCCGCCATAATAGAAATCTGCTGGCAAGCCAGAAGAGCCTGGTGAAAGATCCCCGTGATTGCCACCATAGTCGCCAACAGCTCCGCTAACAGACTGCGAATCTTTCGTTGTCACAGGATACTTGCAGCCGCAGGGCAAAGTAATCCATGTCGTAGTGGAACCGGCTATAAGCCCGGTTCCAATTGCGTCTGAAGCGGAGCGTCGCGATGGGCAACTATAATTGGCCAACGTAAACTCACGTGTCTCTTTTGTATGGTCTGCGTAGCTCTTCGAATAATCCCAGCGTCCTTCGGCAGTTCGTTGCTCCATGAAGGGCATAATACGCACAAGCCAAGTTGTCTCGTCGCCCCCACATGCACGGTCGAGTGGTGCATCCGGCGCGGTTGGTAGCGTGCAGGCGGAAAGGCTCGCATGGTGTCATGGAACATGGATGTGGCAAGACTGATTTGATGCAAGTTGTTTTGACATTGCATCGCCCTTGCCGATTCACGAGCCGATTGAACGGCAGGAAGTAGTAGGCCGACCAGCATTCCAATGATCGCAATGACTACCAACAATTCGACTAAAGTGAATCCTCGACTGCGCGATCGACAGAAAATAGTTCTCATATATCTACCCTCAAACCTCAGTTTCGAAATTTCCGCTACGCGCCTAACCAACTATTCTAGACTCTGGCGTATCGCCAGACGAGAATTTAGGTCAAAAATTGAACCCAGCAGTATTCTTTTGTCTTTAAATGCCAACTCAGTAAAAAGCACGAGCCAGTCGCTGTGCATTGAATGAAATCTCCGAACGAAGTTGATCGATTTCGCGGAGTTCTTGATCTAGATCGATTTCCGATTTGCTAGCTGTAGTCCCTTTGGTGTGTTCGTTCGCGAGCGACGCGTGTCCCAATGTCGTTAGCGGACGCTTGTTTGGTGCGGATGTCGGAGTTGATCGACGACAGCAAGCTGTTGACGTTTGACTACGATTTTCGCGTCTATCGCCGACATGTTCGAAAAAACATTCCACTTCTGATTCCGCCGAGCCTTTGAGCCAATTTTCGAATTCATGTCAACGACTCCTGCGTATTCGCGTTCATTCGCACAGGTTGAATGATTTCGCCTCTGTGTTTCAAAAGATGCGTTCGAGATTGGAGGAGTGTTCTCTCCGCTACATCAACTCGGTTTTGTTGATGATCAAGCTAAGATGGATGCATCGGCACAATGAATTGGGTATATTCTTGATAAAGTACTTCGTAAATTGCCATTTGGTTACGTGACGGACACAAGATTATGAAACGCATCAACGCCCGCGAAATGAATCGAATCGGAATGAACTGCAGAACTTTCAGCCATATCTACTTGTCGCTGGCCATGTCGTGGATGTCGTGGATGACGCCGCTGGCGTTTGCTGAAGACTTTGTATGCCATTGGGCTCAAGGGCCGATTGTGATCGATGGCAGCGACGATGACAACGCTTGGTCCAACGCAACAACCATTAATGGCTTTCGAATCCCAGGCAGTGTGACGCCGGTGCCACGTACAGCAACACGGGCTCGATTGCTCTGGGATCGACTGTATCTCTACTTCTTTGCGGAGTTGGAGGACCACGACCTGTTCGCAGATATCACCGACCATGACGGGTTGACTTGGAACAACGATGTCTTCGAAATGTTTTTGAAACCGAGCCGAGTGTCGAACGGGTATTATGAGTTTCAGGTCAACGCAGCCGGGACTGAGATGGATATGTTCCTGCCTGATCAAAAAAGCGGGGGTTTCAACACGCTCAAGTCGGCTAATGACTTTCATTGGAAGACGCAAGTTCGCCGCAATGGAACGTTGAACCAACGCGACGATCGAGATCAGTCTTGGACGGTGGAAGGAAGAATACCGTGGCTTGATTTCATGCCCACCGGTGGAAGGCCGAAACTCGATGAAGTCTGGCAGTTAGCGCTTTGTCGATACGACTATACGGTGGGCCAAAAACCGGAACTTAGCAGCTGTGCTCCTCTAACTCAACTCGATTTCCATCGCTATCAAGACTATGCCACGCTTCGTTTCGCGTCAGGAAGCGAGACGAACTCGACGATGCAAGCGTTGCGGTTGAGGCCGCATTTTTCCGATTCTAAAGTCGTTGGATCGCCGGAGCCGCCGCTTCCCTATCGAGCCGTTCGTGCTTATCCGGATCTCAAAATGGATTGGCCAATCGATGTCAAAGTGGAACCAGGCAGCCGACGTTTCGTCGTCATCGAAGAAAAAGGATCGTATGGACCGACGAAAGTTATGCGAACCACGGACGATTCTAACCAGACGAAACTGGAAATGCTCTGCGATCCGAAGGGAGTTGCTTACAGTATCGCCTTCCATCCAGATTTTCTCGTGAATGGCTTTATGTACATTGGAAGCAACGGCAAGAATGAGGAACAATCGCATAAGAGTCGTGTCGTCCGTCATACATTATCGAGGTCGACTCCGTTCGGCTTGGTGGGTGACGAACTCGACATCATTGATTGGGAGTCGAACGGGCATAACGGAGCCGCCATAACCTTCGGCAAGGATGGGATGATGTACGTCACATCAGGCGATGGATCCTCAGACTCGGATACGAATGTTACGGGTCAAGATTTGACGAAGATGCTCGCGAAAGTGATGCGCATTGACGTTGATCATCCGAATGATGGAAAGTCGTATTCGGTGCCAAACGACAATCCCTTTCTCAACGTAGCGGGTGCGGCACCGGAGACTTGGGCGTATGGACTGCGTAACCCATGGCGAATCACGACGGACAGCCGAACGGGACACATCTGGGTCGGCAACAATGGTCAAGATATGTGGGAGCAAGTTTATCTCATTGAGCGTGGTGCCAATTACGGTTGGTCGGTGTTTGAAGGGGGCCATCCATTCTATTCGCAAAGGAAGCTCGGGCCCTCACCGCACGTCCTGCCAACTGTCGATCATCCCCATAGTGAGTCACGGTCGCTGACCGGTGGGGTCGTCTACTACGGGAATAAGTTGCCCGAGTTGCAAGGTGCGTATATCTACGGCGATTATTCGACTGGAAAAATCTGGGGGATCCTGCACGATGGCAAGTCGATCGTTTGGCATCGCGAAATCGCGGATACTCCATATCAGATATCTGCCATCTCACTCGATGCGGACGGCGAATTGATCGTAGTGGATCATCGTGGTGACCAGCAGGGAGGGCTTTATCATTTGGAGCCAACGCCGGTCGATGCAACGCCGAGTCACTTTCCACGCTTGCTGAGCGAGACGGGGCTTTTTCAGGAAGTTGTCGATCACCAAGTCGCCGATGGACTTATTCCATACACCGTCAACGCTCCGTTCTGGTCCGATGGTGCCAGCAAATCGAGGTTCATCGCTTTGCCTAAGGAGGCTAAAATCGAGATCCCAGATCAGTGGGCCTGGCAGTTTCCAGAAGGGACGGTGATCGTTAAGTCATTTGCATTGGAGATGGTTACTGGCGATCCTGCTTCGAAAAAATGGATCGAGACGCGATTGCTTACCAAAGAGCAAGGGGAATGGGTTGGATACTCGTACGCTTGGAATGACGAGCAAACCGAGGCAGTGTTGGTCAACGCCTCAGGGCATGACGAAACTTTCTCGATAAGGGAGTTCACGGGATTGCGGTCGCAGAATTGGCGATACCCAAGCCGAACGGAGTGCATGGTTTGTCACACCCGGGCAGCAGGCTATTTGCTTGGTCTGACTACGGTGCAAATGAACAAGGATCATGACTACGGTGGAGGCTCGATTGCCAATCAGCTTGATGCACTTGAGAGCATGGGGGTTTTAAAAACAAACTGGGTTACTCATGCGCAAGAAGTCCTGCGCACTCAGATGCGAGCCAATGAAAAACCAAAAGTGGAGATTGAATCGCATATTTCCAAATTGAAGGTGAACGACGGACAAAGGAGCGTAGAAATAAATGGTATGATGGGAAAAGCAGGAGCCGAGAATCCCAAGTTGGCTGACCCCTACGATTCGTCCGCAAATTTAGAAGAGCGGGCTCGATCCTTTCTGCATGCTAATTGTGCTTACTGTCACATTGAAGCAGGTGGAGGCAATGCCAAAATGAATCTTGGATACTATGCAGGGATTGAAAAAATGAATGTAGTAGATGTGGAACCGACGCATCATCAATTCGACAAGCCGGATGCAAAGCTTATCGCGTCGGGTTCGATTGAACGGTCTGTGCTATTGCATCGAGTTGGCGTTCGCGGGCCTGGGCAGATGCCACAACTCTCGACGAATCGCATTGACGAAAAGGCTTTGCAGATGCTCAAGGAATGGGTGGAGGGAATGAAGTAGACACTCGCAGGACAGGCTGCCAGCCGCGGGGCGTGTGTCGCAGGGCGATTTGATGTTTAACCGATCGAGGCCGTAAAGCCTCGATCGCGGGAGGCAGGAAAACGGTCCGGCATCGTCTTCTGTCCCTCTGGATGGATACGTGGTATCGTCCACTAGCCGCACAGCGGGTTAAACACGACGCAGCATGCTTACCCAGCCAGATCGACTGGCAAAGCCGGTTGTGCAGGCAACTTCCGCTCGATGTAATCTGCTACCGCAACGAGCCATGCGTCACCAAAATACTTTGCCGTCAGTTTGATCGTACGTGGCGCCATCGCAACCGGTGTAAGTTCCTGGGAACCAAACCTAACGATCATACTGGGGTGGCCAGACAAGTTAGTACGCACGAGATCATCGCTGCCGAGCAAAATGTCGACTTTCCTCAAAACGCGCTCTGTTTCTTGAATCAACATTGTCCTTGCACGCATGCTTTGGATGTAATGGATGCCTCTCGCGAACTGCGATTTGCGAAAGGAAGGCCCCCAAAGCCCCATGTCGCCATCCGATTCTGCTGTTCGAAAGAGTGAATCGTGCATGGCTGCCGATTCAACATCCAAGCCCACCATGAGGGCTTCTTGTGGAATCGTTTTCGGAAACTCCATTGGTACCATTCTCGCCCCATCGCGCTGAAGTTGATCGAACACGAATCGCTCGTTGTCAGACAATTGCGATTCTACGTACCCGACACGAAGTTTCTTTACGTCAAACTGAGTGGGCCAAGTGAGTGGCCGGTCAACGACGGTTGGGTCCATTCCATCGGTTCCCTGGATTGCGCTCAATATGATCCCGCAATCGACGGCGTGCCTCGCGATCGGTCCAATTTTGTCCATGCTCCAGGCCAACGTCATGCATCCGTATCGACTGACTCTGCCAAACGACGGCCTCAAGCCCATGACTCGACAACGGCGAGCCGGAGACACGATACTCCCAAGCGTTTCACTGCCCAATGCAAAGGTACACAATCCGGCAGCTACTGCAGAACAGCTTCCTGCCGACGAACCCGAGCTTCCTTGTTTGACGTTCCATGGATTCTTTGTGGTCGCATCGTACCCTATGTCACCCATTGCCAAAGTTCCAACAGCAAGCTTGCCCAACATGACGGCGCCAGCATCATTTAGGAGGCTGACGACAGTGGCTAGATTCGGACGCACCGTGTCTCGATAGGGCTTGGCTCCCCAAGTGGTCGGAAACGGGGGCACGGCAATGATGTCCTTGGCACCCCATGGGATACCGTGCAACAATCCGCGATCCTTACCATCCTTTAGCTCTTGGTCCGCTTGCATCGCTTGTTGCATCGCAAGTTTTTCGGTAAGGGTAACCACGCAACGCAAGATCGGGTCAAATTTTTTCAGCCGACCAAGGTACAATTCGGTTAAGCGCTGACTGGTAATCCTTCCTGAGCGGAGCGCTGCTGCTTGTTCGACGATGCCGGACGCAGCAATGGCTAACTCGTCTTGCCAGTCCAAGTTGCTGTCGTCAATTTGTTTGGCTCGGTCGGACCAAGAGGAATCGATCGTGCGTTCGGTTAGCCTTTTCGCCGTACTCTTTCTCTCCAAAAGATCCTCGGGTAGATTTTCAGCAAAGAAGTGTGGCAAAAAAGCCATGGCAGGCCCAGTGTCCGCATCCAAATTCAACTCTCGCAACTTCCGCTCATTTTCGGTTTGATCCTGAAGTTGCTTGCAAAGTAGATCCTTTTCCAGATCGGTCAGTTCGATTTCCGCAATCCATTGTGCATCGTTGATCATCTGAGGCGTAATGGTTCCAGTTGCACTCGCATTGTTCGCAAGCGCGCGTTGGAATGCAACAGAGCCGATTCCCAGTGCGCTGAGCTGCACCATCCAGACGCGACGGTTAGTTGGAATATTCATTTCCGATGTACTATTTCCCATGTCCCATTTCCACATGTTGATGGTTGATCTCCAGTTAGCGAGGTCATTATAGTGTCTGATCATGACGATGCATAAACAAGCGCTCGTTTCACTCGTTCCCAAGCTAGAGCTCAACGCCGTGAACGATTTCCGCAAAGAAGTCGTTGGGTTATGTGGGGGGTCGTTCCCGCGTAACCCTGCTTTGGTGTACCAAGCATCGACCGCTGCCCATTGCGGGGCTGATCTGTTTGATTTGCGATCCCCATATCTAGAACGCCAAAGCGGTGTCCGGTCGGGTCAAGCCTGAACCGGACAATCAGACTCCAAAAAGGCGTTCACGGCGTTGAGCTCCGGCTTGGGAATGCGTGAAACGAAAACAGCCAGCCTGAAACCAGACTGGCTGTTGGAATTGTATTCTCTTTTAACTGCCGTCGTGGGACGAGGAACTGGGCAGAGGAGGCGAACTACTTGATCAAGCGGCTTCGCCGGTTAAACATGTTTCAAGCAATGGAGCGTAACTTTAGTTCCAGGGACCGCGAACGGGATAGACGCCGAACTGATTGCTATGGCTTGGCGCGTAGGGTGTCGCTTTAAATATCCCCCCACCACCACCGGTTGGAGCATTGCCCCCGAATTGGTGATAGACGGGGGTCATGGTGTTCTGCGAAACGCCCCAAGAGTGATTGGATTGCATTGTCACTGTGGGAGGTACGATCAACGCTGTAGGTTGACCAGTCTTCAGATAGTAGTATTCACCATGCCATGGTTTTTGCATGGACTGGTTGCGCGCCCAGTAATCTCCAACCGAGGACATGGATGCCCAGCCCAGTCGATTGCCGATCCCTTCGGTGTTGCCGCCGTGATAAACCCGACCACCGAAATGTTGAGCTTCAGCAATCGAACCAAGTGATACAGCAACAGCCAGAGCTATTGCTGCCGTATACGTACATCGAAACATGAAATTGAGTCCTTAAAACCAGTGAGCTTTTAGCCAATGTTGGACGATCCATCCCCCAGCACCGCTCCTATTTTGGTTTGACTGGTCTCCGACTCAGCCTAAGATTTTTTTGACAAGACTATCGAGGGATCTCGAGCATCTTGTAAACTCTCTTGCCTGCTGTACGAACGGGTGGTGCGTAGTAACTGGCATGAGTTCGATTCAAACCTCGACCGTCATCATAATATGAGTGATATCGGTCATGGTGTTGGTACAGGAATTGATGTGGGTAAAGTGGCTGATACGTGTTGTACGAGTGACCAACCCAACCGGGTACTCCGATTGGAGACATGTACAATCCCGCTTCGGCGGAGTTGGCATTGCCTCGGGTGAAGTAATTATCGAATAGAGGTTGCGTACCTTTGCCGAGAAGATTGGCATAGCTGTCCATGCCACCCGAGCCCATGCTGGCAGGCGTATAAGAGCCTGCCATGGTTGTTCCGCCACCGCAATTGGAGCACTGTGCAAAGAGCGAATTACCGCTCACTGCTGCAAAACCCAACCCCAAGGTCATCAAGAACGTTGATTTGTATTTCCGTAGTTGCCGCATTTTGCACTCCTTAGCGAATTTTCCTATCCTGATTCATCTTCCCCCACCGGGTATCAGTCGGCAATTTACAAAGCAGAAAATCAGGTAAAGGTGGCTGCAAGGTTTGCGAATCCCAATGAGCGGTCCAATCGAAACGAGAGCAACAGACGTAACGAAAGTTCTAGCCGTACCGTCCTGTCCTGGGAAAGTGCCGAGGTCTCCTCAAACCAGCCGAACTTGTCCTCGCTGCGAGATTCCGATGCTATGCTGCAAAATTCGCGTAGACCTACTTGCCGATATAGTTTAACTTTTCCAATCATCGAGCTTTTTACGTCAAGAATCAGGGAGGAACTACAAGGATGGCCAAGCGCCCTAGACCGGATAGCAACGAGGACACTTCCAATGAGGATTTGCCAGAAAGCCAAAAGCCGAAACGCAAACGGCCAAACCAGCAGGAGTTATCGTTCGATGACGAAAGCAACGGAATAACAGGGGTATCGCTTCGGGACGCAGCTCAAGTCCGATATCTCAACTATTCACTATCTGTCATTACCAGTCGAGCGTTGCCAGACGTACGAGACGGTCTGAAGCCGGTTCAACGCCGAATCATGTACACGATGGACCAGCAGGGGTTGGACTTCACCAGCAAGCACCGCAAGTGCGCCAAAGTCGTCGGCGACGTTATGGGGAATTACCACCCGCATGGTGATTCGTCGATCTACGACGCCCTCGTGCGAATGGCTCAATCGTTTTCGCTGCGAATGCCGCTCGTCGATGGAAGTGGGAATTTCGGCTCGATCGACGGCGATAATGCGGCTGCAATGCGATACACCGAATGCCGATTGTCCGCTGTCGCCACCGAGGTGCTGACCGACCTAAGCAGTGGCACGGTTCACTTCAAAGCCAACTACGACGGGACTCGTCAGGAACCCGTTGTTCTTCCAAGTCGCGTACCGAATCTGCTTGTCAACGGTGCAACCGGCATCGCGGTTGGCATGGCGACAAACATCCCTCCACACAATTTGGGAGAAGTATGCCGCGCGCTCCTAAAGCTGCTGGCTGACCCCGAAATCAAGGACTACCAATTGGTAGCCAACGATGCCGTCAACGGCCCTGACTTTCCGACAGGCGGCCAGTTGATTAACTCCAAAGAAGAGCTGCGAGAGATCTACCGAACCGGACAGGGGTCGCTCAAAATCCGAGGGACCACAGTATCGGGTGGTGACTCCAAGACAGGTAAATTATTGCATATTACCTCCATCCCCTACGGTGTGAACAAATCAGTGCTCGTTGAGCGCATCGCGGATATTGTCATTGGTGGCAAGATGCCATTGTTGGAGGATGTTCGCGATCTATCGACCGAAGATATTCGAATCGATCTCCAACTTAGAAAAGATGCGGACGAAGCCAAAGTACTTGCTTACTTGTACAAGCACACGCCATTGCAAACGAACTTCGCTGTCAACATGACTTGCTTGGTGCCGACCGAGAACCCTGAGGTTGGTGCCCCCAGCCGTTTAGGTTTGAAGGAAATTCTTTGGTTCTTTCTCAAATTTAGATTGGAGATTGTTACCAAGCGGCTTGAGCACGAACTCGCCGCCTTGCTGCGCCGAATTCATCTCCTTGAAGGCTTTGTGTTGATTTATGATGCGTTGGACGAAATCATTCGCATCATTCGCAAATCCGATGGCAAGTCGGATGCTGCGGAAAAGATCATGCTACGCTTTCCAGCCAACAAAGGTGGCTTGGACGCGGAACAGACCGATGCGATTCTCGAATTGAAACTGTATCGACTCGCTCGTTTAGAAATCAACTTGATCGACGAAGAACTTAAGGCCAAACAAAAGCGAGCTCGCGAAATTCAGAAACTGCTGAAAGAGAGTACGGACGACACGAACAATTCAGGTCGTTGGCGAATCGTGCGAGAAGAAATAGAAGCCATCATCGGTAAGTACGCCAAGACGAAAGAGGGCGTTCGTCGGACCGAGATCATTACCATTGAGGAGGAGCCGGAGTTCGACGAAAAGGACTTTATCATTGACGAAGACTGCCATGTCATGCTGACGATGGAGGGCTGGGTCAAACGTCAAAAGCAAATCGCTGATCCTGGAAAGAGCCGCTTGCGCGAGGGGGATACGGTACTGGATGTCGTAGCTGGCTCCACCCGTGCGACACTTGCATTCTTTTCGTCGTTCGGTGTCTGCTATACCGCTCGACTGATCGATATCCCCGCCTCGACTGGACATGGCGAACCCGTCCAGAAACTGTTCAAGATGAAGGACGGAGAGCGGATCGTTTCGGTTATGTCACTCGACCCTCGCGTCATCGGAAATATCCAAGAGAACCCGAAGAAGCCGAATGACAGCCCTGAGGTTCACGGATTTGCCGCCACAAGCAACGGGTTCGCAATGCGGTTCGGACTCGATCAATTCGTCGAACCCTCAACGCGCAACGGACGACGTTTTGCACGTGTTGCTCCAGAACACGAAGTGATCGGAGTCGAAGCGGTACACGGAACCGAAACCATTCTTGCAATTACGGCCGATTGTCGAGCCATGGTTTGTCCGGCCGTTGAAATCAACTATCTGTCTGGGGCTGGCAAGGGTGTTACGTTGATCAAGGTTGCCAAGACCGATAGGGTGCTTGGTTTCAAAGCGTCGGCTGCAGATCGCGATTTGCTCGTCGTGGAAACAAACCGCGGCGCTCAGAAAACCATTTCTACAGCCAAGTACCGAGTCACTTCACGCGGTGGCCGTGGGCTCGAAATTCAAAAGAATGGAAAGATATCGGCGATCATTAGCGAGCCAGTCAAAACCCCGGACCCACTCGAACCAGCGTAATATTGAACCCAAATCGGCCGAACGCTCCACAGTCATAACGTACGAACGAAACGACCGCAGATCGGTCGACCCTAATCAATCAAAGCGAATCGAACCATGAGCACTGCTTCCCCTTCCTATACCGCTTCCGACATCGTATCTCTCGAAGGCCTTGAACCAGTTCGAAAGCGACCTGGTATGTATATTGGTAGCGTTAGTTCCGCAGGCCTCCATCACTTGGTTTGGGAGATTTTAGACAACTCGGTGGACGAAGCCATGAACGGTTACGCTAGCGAGATCATCGTGACCCTGCACAAAAACGGCCACACCGTGACTGTTACCGACAACGGGCGTGGAATTCCAGTGGATAAACACGCCAAGACAGGCAAGAGTGCGCTCGAAGTCGTTTTGACGGTACTTCACGCTGGCGGAAAGTTCGAAGGCAAGAACTACAAAACGTCAGGTGGACTCCACGGTGTCGGTGCATCGGTAGTCAATGCTCTTTCTAAAGAGCTGATCGCTATCGTTCGACGCGATGGGGTGCAGTACAAGATGGAGTTCGCTCAAGGCAAAGCGACTTCAAAATTGCAAAAAGGGACTGTCGCTGTTCGAGGAACGGGTACCACGATTACCTTCACTCCCGACCCAACGATATTTCCTAAGACAGACTTCGACGCTGAAACGATTCGGCAACGGCTTGAGATCACGAGCTTCTTGCACCGCGGCGTTCGAATCCAGTTTGCGGACGAGACTACTGGCAAAAAGGACAACTTCATTCACGAACAAGGCATCGTCGATTACCTGGCCAAAGTTCTCGTACAACGCAACGCCCGCTCCATTCATGACGCTCCTTTCACCGTTCGCAAGGAAGGTGATGAACGGATCGAAATCGCACTCCAATGGACAGAGTCGACCGACGAACATGTGCGTTCGTATTGCAATGGAATTCCAACTGCCAACGGCGGAACACATGAGAACGGCTTTCGCGCTGGGCTTGGCAAGGCTGTTCGCAATTTTTTTGAGACCCACAATTTGATTCCTAGAGGTGTCAAAGTAGGACACGAAGATATCCGCGAGGGCTTAGTGGCAATTCTTTCTGTCTTCATTGCCGAGCCGCAGTTCCAAGGCCAGACCAAGGAACGACTCAACAACCCTGAACTCCAGTCCTCCGTCGATAGTGCTATACGTGCTGCCCTCGAACAATGGATGAACAGCAATCGTACCGTGGCTGAATCAGTGGTTGCTCGCATTATCGCTTCTTCTAGAGCCAGGGCCGCCTCACGGGCCGCTTCGGAATCGGTTTCACGCAAATCGAGTACATCTCGCGCGATGCTACCTGGCAAACTCAGCGATTGCCTTTCCTCTGGGCGAGGCAAATCCGAACTCTTTATCGTAGAAGGCGATTCGGCAGGCGGGACAGCAAAGCAAGGTCGCGATCGGAATTTTCAAGCTGTATTGCCGTTGCGAGGTAAAGTCCTCAACACGGAATCGCTGGCGCTATCAAAAGTTCTTGAAAACAAAGAGATCCAAGATCTGGTGACCGCGCTCGGTTGCGGAATTGGAAAGGGTATTGATGTCGGCAGAATTCGGTATGAACGAATCATTCTCTTAGCGGATGCGGACTCCGACGGCCACCACATCACAACGCTCTTGTTGACGTTTTTCTATCGACATATGTTACCGCTGATCAACGACGGGCGTGTTTACATTTCGGTCCCACCCCTGTTTCGAATCGACATTGGCAAAGAACGCTATTGGGCTGCAGACGAGAAAGATCGCGAACGGATTCTGGCGACGCATGGCAAACGAGGTAAGCCTGAGATAACGCGTTTTAAAGGACTTGGCGAAATGATGCAAAAGGACTTATGGGACACCACGCTGAATCCGGCCACGCGCCGTGTCCTGCGAGTCGAGATCGATGACCAATTGGAGACGGACCGAATCATGAACGATCTCATGGGCCGAGACGCCTCGGCTCGATTTCGCTTCATCATGGACAGAGCCGAGGAAGCTCAAGAGATTGACGTGTGACCCGTAACGACTGCTGTCTTAGATGACACCTGTGGCAACCTTATCCAAATCGCTCAAAAACACCAAGGGAGAGGTATGGCTCGCACAAAGGGGAAATCGGAAGTAAAGCCTGTGCTCTTGCAACTTTCGCACAAGAATAACCGGAATCGCTCTATCGCCGCTCAAGTCCTGTGCAATCTCGCCAAGAGCGATCCTTCGCAACGAATACTTCGGGACTTCGCGAAGCTCTTCGATGTTGTTAAGGACGAACGCTTTGTGACAGCTCGGCATGCTTTGCAGTCAATGTGGAAGGTTGCTTGGGTCGGAGAAAGACATCGCAAGAAGGTTCTGGCAGCATTGAAAGGCTGGTACGTCGACTGTGTTACGCACCCCAATTGCACTTTGATTCGGTTCGACATTATTGAAAGTCTCCGCAAGCTATACGATGTAGCCCTGGACGAAAAAATTTGAGCGTTGGCAACTAAACTGATCGAGCAGGAGGAGAATATTAAATACCAGAAAAAGTATCGAACACTTTGGCCCCAAAGGTCGCTTGGAGGAAAAGCGTAATGGTAAAGTTCATTTTGCGAATCCAACACTAAAAAGTGGGGTTGCAACAAAGAGTAGTTCGGCAATCCGTGCCGAGGAAAACGGCACGGAGTGCCGTTCTACACTGTCGCCATCCCCAAATCTGAGACTTGGACAAGGCACTAGGGGTATTTCTGGTTGCGGCAGTCCATTTTATCGATGCTTCTATAACCAATGTGGTTCAAGATTGTGAGAATCAAATGGGTCAAACCTCTTTGATTTATGTCGTAAGGCAACCGGCCAATAAAAACGTACCAACGAACCCACAGCAGTTCGAGAAATGCTAGCGATACAATGGATCTGTCCGCAATGCTAAATGTCGTTTCGAATCGTGGATTTTCATATCGCTGGCGTTTTTCGAATTGCTTTAGCGCACT